>JBDKEX010000021.1:0-9933 GCA_039798985.1 Pseudomonadota bacterium
GCTTGGCAGGGCTTTTTCACGCACGAGCCACCAAATCCAGCATCAAAGCCAAGCGCGCTTTGGCAGGTGGCAGTGCCAAGGTGTCAAAAACCGTTGCTGCCCCGCCAGACACCACGCGGCCGCGAGCGCAGCGGCTGCACACCCGCACCTCGACCCCTTGGCTTTGCGCCTCTTCGAACGCCTGGATCAAACCTTCGCTCAAGGTCCCGTTGCCCGTGCCTGCAACCACAATGCCTCGAACAGGGTCGCCATCAGCGCCTGACTGGGTCTGCAGGCGGCGTTGGGCCAACAAATCCCAAACCAAACGGCCTGTGGCATTGCCGTGGCTGGTCAGCCATTCCACCCGAGGCCACCTCGCGGCCTTCAACAAGGCATTTATCAACACCGATCGGTTGCCCGTGACCGGCCAAGGTTGCCACAAACGGCAATTGGCTTCCTCCACGACACCCAATGGGCCGGCATCGCCCGAATCAAAGGCATCGGTTTGGTAGCAGTGCGACTTTTGCACATGCAAAGCGCTGTGGATTTTGCCTGCGAACACCACCATCACACCACGTGCGCCCGGCCACGCCGCCACCGCCAAGGCATCGGCCAGGTTTTGCGGGCCGTCGCACAACACCGCGGTTGCCGGGCGCATGGCACCGGTCAAAACCACCGGTTTGGCGGGGTTCAACACGGCTTGCAGCAAATAGGCGGTTTCCTCCATCGTGTCGGTGCCGTGAGCAATCACCACACCCTTGACCGATTCATCGCCCAGCAACTCATTCACCCGCGCAAGCAACTTCCGCCACACTCCATCGTCCATGTCTTTGCTGTCTATCTGGGCCACCTGCTCGGCCACCAGCACCATGCCCTCTGGTTCGGCCAAACCATGGGTCAAATCGGCAATCGACAGCTGGGCTGCGGTGTAGCCCACGTTGTCCGAAGCATCGGCCGCTTGACCGGCGATGGTTCCGCCGGTGCCCAACAGCATCAATTTGTCTTTGCTCACATTGGTTCTTTCTGTCAAACGGCCATTTTTGCAACACACGAGCGGCCGTGGCGGTGCTCCGTGGGTATTGTGCAGGCTTTCACTTTGCTCACTCCGCTCAGGGAGGGTGTGCACTGCAAAAATCCAAGGCTTTACCGGCACCAAAATACATGCCCGGCTCGACTATCATGAGGCGGTTCACCCCACTCTCAAACCTATGAAACGCTTACCAAACAAAGTCGCCCTCATCACCGGAGCCGGCCAGGGTATAGGCCAGGCAACAGCGATCAAATTCGCCCAAGAAGGTGCCCACGTGGTGGTGTGCGACATGAACCCCGCGGCCATTCAAGCCGTCAAGGCGCAATGCGAGTCGCACGGCAGCGATGCCAGTGCTTATGTGATGGACGTGACCCAGCGCGACATGGTGGACGATGTGGTCAAACAAGTGCTGGCCCGTTACGGCCGTATTGATGTCTTGGTGAACAACGCCGGAATTACGCAAGACGCCCGTTTGCAAAAAATGACCCGAGAGCAATTTGACAAGGTCATTGACGTCAATTTGCGCGGGGTTTTCCATTGTGCTCAAGCCGTTGCCGATGCCATGGTGGCGCAGGGTCAAGGGGTGATTCTGAACGCCTCGTCGGTGGTGGGCATTTACGGCAATTTTGGGCAAACCAACTATGTGGCCAGCAAGTTCGGGGTGATTGGGTTCACCAAAACCTGGAGCCGCGAATTGGGCCCCAAAGGCATACGCGTCAACGCGGTGGCGCCCGGCTTTGTCAGCACCCCCATACTGCAAACCATTCCAGACCGGGTGATGCAGGAGATGGAAAACAAGGTCCCTTTGCGCCGCCTTGGCAAGCCAGAAGAAATTGCCAACGTGTACGCTTTTTTGGCCAGCGACGAGGCCAGCTATGTGAACGGTGCCGTGCTGGAGGTGTGTGGGGGCATGACAGTTTGAAGCCTTGCAGCAAGTGCTGATTGACATGACCCCGAACGCCGACACCCCCCAACGGCCGCACACCAAAACAGAACTGTTTTGGGCCTTCACTTGGCTGGCGCTCCAAGGTTTTGGCGGGGTGTTGGCGGTGGTGCAGCGGGAGCTGGTCGATAAACGCCGGTGGCTCAGCCGCGAGCAATTCTTGGAAGACTGGGCGGTGGCCCAAATCATGCCCGGACCCAACGTGGTCAACCTGTCGCTGATGATTGGAGGGCGCTATTTCGGGTGGAAGGGCGCAATCACCGCGCTGGCCGGCATGTTGGCTTTTCCACTTTGCACGGCCTTGTTGCTGGCCATTTGGTTTGCCAGTGTGGCCAACCTGGAATCGGCGCAGGGGGCGTTGCGTGGCATGGGTGCCGTGGCGGCGGGCTTGATTGCAGCCACAGGACTCAAACTGGTAAGCGCCTTGAAAACCAACACCATGGGCAAGTGGGCCTGCGGGGTCTTGGCCGGCATGACATTCGTGGCGGTGGGGTGGCTGCATTGGCCATTGGCCTTCGTCCTGCTGGGCCTGGGGGCGCCGGCCACCGCATGGGCCTATCACTGCCTGCAAGAGGCACCCTCCAAAACCCACGCCGGGTTGGAGGGTGACGGCTCGTGATCTCGGCATTGACCCCCAGCGACTGGGCCCAACTTTTTCTGCACTTTTTGTCGCTCTCGCTGCTGGCGGTGGGCGGCGCCATCACCACCGCTCCCGACATGCACCGCTACCTGGTGCGGGAACACACTTGGCTGACAGAACCGCAATTCACCAGCGCCATTGCCTTGGCTCAAGCAGCACCGGGCCCCAATGTGCTGTTTGTGGCGCTGCTGGGCTGGAATGTGGGGGTCAATTCCGCACACACGCTGGGCCTGCCTCTGGCCTGGCCGCTGGGCTTGGGGGGCGTGGCCGTGACCATGATCGCTATTTTGCTGCCCTCTTCCTTGTTGACCTACACCGCAACACGCTGGGCCCACCACAACCGCGAACGTCGAATCGTAAAAGCTTTCAAGCAGGGCATGGCACCCATTGTGATTGCCCTGCTGGTGGCCACAGGCTGGGTGTTGGCTGCGGCACACGACGACCCGGCTGCCGACAGCCGGTTGTGGGCCCTGGCGGTCTTGGCCACGGTTCTCGTTTGGAAAACCCGGCTTCACATGCTGTGGCTGCTGGCCGGCGGAGCCGCTTTGGGCGCGGTGGGCTGGGTCTGAAACCCCGCCCCGGCTCAAGTCCTCTGCCGCAAGGCTTCGTACAGGCACACGCCACTGGCCACCGAAACGTTCAGGCTCTCCACCGCCCCTTGCATGGGTATGGACACCAATTCATCACAGGTTTTGCGCGTGAGTTGTCGCATGCCTTGGCCCTCTGCCCCCAACACCAGCGCCACTGGGCCCTTCAGATCCACTTGGTACAGGGTTTTGGGCGCGTCGTCACTGGTGCCTATGATCCAGACGTTGCGTTCTTTCAGCTCGTTCAGGGTGCGCGCCAGGTTGGTCACCATGAAGTAGGGCATGGTTTCCGCAGCCCCACTGGCCACCTTGGCCACGGTGGCGTTGATGCCCGCAGCATGGTCCTTGGGTGCAATCACTGCATGGGCGCCCGCGCCGTCGGCCACACGCAAACAAGCCCCCAGGTTGTGTGGATCGGTCACGCCGTCCAACACCAGCAACAAGGGCGGAGGCCCATCGCCCTGCTCCAACTGGTCCAGCAAATCGTCCAGCGACTTGGCTTGTACCATCGGGTCAACCAGCGCAGCAACCCCTTGATGACCGTGGCTGCCAGCAAGTTTGGCTAAACGCAAACCATCGGCCTCGATCAGGCGCACACCGGCTTCCTTGGCGCGGTCAATGAACTGTCGCATGCGAGCATCGCGTCGGCTCGCATCAAAATACACCTCGATCACTGAGGCAGGTGCGGTCTTGATACGCACACCCACGGCATGAAAGCCGAACAACACTTTGGAAGAAGACATGGCGCGATTATCCCGCCTCGTGGGCCTGGCCCGCCTCGATCACGATTTTGCGTTCACAGCGCTGGGCAATGCCCGGATCGTGCGTGACCAAAACCAAGGTGGTGCCCTGCTCGCGGTTCAACTCAAACATCAGCTCCATGACGGTCTGGCCGGTGGCGTAGTCCAAACTGCCCGTGGGTTCGTCGGCCAGCAACACCGCCGGTTGCACCACAAACGCGCGCGCCAAAGCCACCCTTTGCTGTTCACCGCCCGAAAGCACCTTGGGATAGTGACCCAAACGTGAAGCCAAACCCACCCGCTCAAGCATGCGGGTGGCCACCTCCCGCGCGTCTCGCCGCCCGACCAATTCCAAAGGCAACATCACGTTTTCCAGCGCGGTGAGGTTGCCCAACAGCTGAAAACTCTGGAACACAAAACCCACTTTTTGCGCTCGCAAAGCCGCGCGCTGGTCTTCATCAATCGCAAAGATGTCTGCCTGATCAATGAACACCGTGCCTCGGGTGGGGGTGTCCAGTCCTGCGACAATGGACAGCAGTGTGCTCTTGCCCGACCCGGATGCCCCCACAATGGCCACTGTTTGGCCCCGGTAGAGGCTGAACTCGACATCGCGCAAAATGTCCAGGGTGCCTGTTGCATCGGTAACCGACTTGGACACACCCGCTACACGGATCATGGTTTCTGGCATGGAAAGGCTTTCGTTTTGAACCGACGACACTTTAACTGGCTTGCGCTGCTGGCTGCTGGCATGGGGGTTTGGTCCAGCGCCCAAAGCCAGCCTGCGGCCGATCGAACCCTGCTGGTGGTGGGCGACTCCTTGAGCGCCGAGTATGGACTCAAACGTGGCACGGGCTGGGTCGCCTTGCTGGGTGAGAAGGTGCAGGGAACCGGCTGGCGCGTGGTGAACGCCAGCGTCAGCGGAGACACCACCTCGGGTGGCCGCTCGCGGCTGAACGCTTTGCTCACCCAACACCGACCCGCCATTGTCATCATAGAACTGGGGGGCAACGACGCGCTGCGCGGTTTGCCTTTGCCCATGACGCGAGACAACCTGACTGCCATGGCAAGCCAATCCCGCAGCGCGGGTGCACAGGTTTTGCTGTTGGGCATGCAAATGCCACCCAACTACGGGGCGCAGTACGCCAAAGATTTTCAAAATATGTACCGCGACATTTCTCGCCAACTCAACACCGGCTTGGTCCCGTTTTTTTTGAAGAATGTGGCGGACATAGCCCAGTCAACCGCCCTGTTCCAGGCCGACCGCATACACCCCAACGAATCGGCCCAAGCGCTGATGCTGGCCAATGTGTGGCCAGACTTGAACAAATTGATGAAGAAGCGCTGATCAAACCGCCTGCAACTGTTTGAGCGCCTGCTGCAGGTCGTGCTGGAGGTCGGTCACATCCTCCAGCCCCACCGCCAAACGAACCAAGGTGGGGGCGTAAGGCCAATTTCCCGGGCGCATCGAAGGCATGTCGTAAGGCAGGCAAAGGCTCATCGGGCCCGCCCAGCTGTAGCCCAGGCGGAACAGCCGCAGGTGGTCACAAAAGGCGTCAATCGCTTCAACTGGCACGGTGGGGTCAAAAACCAAACTGAACAAACAGGCCGCGCCCTGGGCGTCGCGTTTCCAGTGCTCGTGCCCCGGTGAGCCTGGCAGCGAGGGATGAAACACCCGCGCCACGCCCGGTTGCTCCTGTGCCCACCTGGCCAATTGCCGGGTCGCCGCATCTTGGGCCCGGTACCGCAAATGCATGCTGGGCAAGCCTCGCAACACCAGTTCTGCATCGTTGCCGGCAACGCCCAAGCCCAGGTGCATGTGGGTCATCAGCAAAGCGTGGTGCAGCTCGGGGTCGCGGGTCACCACCGACCCCATCAACACATCTGCGCCACCGCTGGGGTACTTGGTCAGGGCCTGCATGGACAGGTCCACGCCCAAATCAAATGGTGGGAACGCCACGCCAGCGCCCCAGGTGTTGTCCAAAGCGGTGATGGCAGGGCGAACATTCAAGCCCTCAGCCTCACGACGTTGGTTTTCGGCGCGAACCATTTGCACCAGCGCTGGAACATCTGGGAACTCCAAGGTCACGGAACCAGCAGCCTCGAGCCACACCAAGCGGGTTTGAGCGTTCAACCCATCCACCAAACTCTGCGGCACCATGGGGTCGTAAAACCGATGCCCTATGCCCCACTGGGTCAACTGCTTTCGCGCCAGGGAAGCGTTGGGGCCATAAGCGTTGTGCGGTATCAAAACCTCTTCGCCCTGTCGCAAAAAGGCCAAATCCACCAAACCGATGGCCGCCAAACCGCTGGGCACCAGCACGCAATGGAACCCACCTTCCAAGGTGGCCAAGCGCTCCTCCAGCACAAACGTGGTGGGCGTGCCGTGGAGGCCGTAGGTGTAAGCCGACTTGTCAACCCAAACACGTGACCGCATGGCCGCCACATTGGGAAACAGAACGGTTGAGGCCTTGTGTACCCCTACAGGCACCGCCTCGAACTCTGGAGGGGCTCGGTACCCGTGGTGTATGAGGTCGGTTTGAAGACCCCGATGGGACACTGTGTGCTGCGAATTTAAATTTTCCACTTATCGAGCAATTGCTGCGGACGCATGCTGTCGTAAGTTTCGAACGGCTGGTGTATCCAAGGGTTGGTGGGCAAAAAGTCCACCGAGTAATCGGGTGTAAACACCGACACCGCCTTGGTCCAAATCACCGCGCTGCGCAATTCAGTGATGGGCGCATAGTTGTTGCGCAACATGTTCATCACCGCATTGAGGGTGTGACCCGAGTCGGCCAAGTCATCGACCAACAACACGCGGCCAGCGATTTCGCCTTTGGGGGTGGTGATGTAACGCGCAATATCCAACGACCCCTGCAATGTACCCGACTCAGCCCTGTAGGAGCTGGTGGACATGATGGCCAAGGGTTTGTCAAAAATACGGGAAAGGATGTCACCGGGGCGCATACCACCCCGCGCCAAACACAAAATCGTGTCGAATTCCCACCCGGATTGATGGACCTTGATCGCGAGCTTTTCAATCAGGTTGTGGTATTCGTCGTACGAAACATACAGATGTTTACCGTCTTCTGTCAGCATCGAGGGCTCCTGTGTGGGTCGGAACAAAATCAGGCCGCGTAGGGGTTGTGCAGCAGAATGGTGTGGTCGCGGTCGGGACTGGTGGAAACCACATGCACCGGCACGCCGGTCACTGCCTCAATGCGCTCCAGGTATTTTTGCGCATTTAGCGGCAGTTTGGCGTATTCCGTCACGCCCACCGAAGAATCAGTCCAGCCGGGCATTGACTCATAAACCGGTATGCACCGGGCTATCTCGTCAGCGCCCATGGGCAAAATGTCTATGGTCTCACCGTCCAGCTCGTAGCCCACACAGAGTTTCAGCTCAGGCAAGCCGTCCAGCACGTCGAGTTTGGTGATGCACAGGCCGGTCAGCCCGTTGACTTGGGCAGAACGCTTGAGCAACGCAGCGTCAAACCACCCGCAACGGCGTGCCCGACCCGTGGTGGTGCCTTTTTCAGCCCCCACAGATGACATGTGGTAGCCGGGCGTCCCCTCTTTTTCCCACTCCAGTTCGGTCGGGAAAGGGCCACCACCCACCCGTGTGCAGTAGGCTTTGGTGATGCCTAAAACATAGTGCAGCATGCCCGGGCCAACGCCTGCGCCGGCAGAGGCGTTGCCTGCCACGCAGTTGCTGGAGGTCACGAAGGGGTAGGTCCCATGGTCAATGTCCAGCAAAGTGCCTTGCGCACCTTCAAACAGCAGGTTGACGCCGGCCTTGTGCGCCTCATTCAATTCGCGCGATACGTCGGCCATCATGGGCAAAATGATCGCGGCTTGCTCCATCGCCTGGTCAAAAACCGGCTGGAACTGAATGGCGCCGTCTTTTACAAAAGTGGCCATGGGGCCGTCCCACGCCATGTCTTTGCTGCCCAAGTAGGTGGTCAATGCGTGGTTGTGAACATCCAGCAACTCGCGCAACTTGGCCGCAAACCGCTCTGGGTGCTTCAAGTCCTGCACCCGCAGCGCACGTCGGGCAATTTTGTCTTCGTAAGCGGGTCCAATGCCACGGCCGGTCGTGCCAATTTTGGCATTCCCCGCCTTCTCCTTGGCCAGCTCCCGCGCCACGTCCAGCGCTGCGTGAAAGGGCAGTATCAGCGGGCAAGCCTCGCTGATGCGCAAACGCGAACGCACTTCAACGCCTGCTTTTTCGAGGCCCGCAATTTCTTCCAACAACTTGGTGACCGAAAGCACCACACCGTTGCCGATGTAGCACTTGACGCCGGGCCGCATGATGCCGCTGGGAATGAGATGCAAAGCGGTTTTGACGCCGTTGATCACCAAGGTGTGGCCCGCGTTGTGCCCCCCTTGGAACCGAACCACGCCGCGCGCAGTTTCGGTCAACCAGTCCACCAGCTTGCCCTTGCCCTCGTCGCCCCACTGCGTACCGACCACCACCACGTTGCGCCCAGGCTGGGCCTTGCTCAAAGAATCGCTCATGTTGTTTCGTAAGTTAGATCAGTCTCAGGAGGCCAGCGCTTGCAGCTGCCATACCCCATCACGCGCCACCAGCACCCGGTCGCACTGGAATTCATCGACCTCATGCTCGTGCCCTGGCAACACGCACACCACGGTTTCACCGGCCTGCCGCAAGGCGGCAACAGCTTGCCGCAGCTGGGGCTCATCACCCCAAGGGGCACGCACAGCGGGCTTGAGGGCGGGCGCTTCCACCGCAGACACCAGCTCTTTCAAATCAAGGCTGAAGCCCACCGCGGGGCGCTTTCGTCCGAAAGCTCCGCCCACTTCGTCGTACCGCCCGCCGCGCACAAGTTCGGTCAGTGCACCCGATGCGGTGCCGCCAAACAATGAAAAGCGCATGCCTGTGTAGTAGGCGTAACCGCGCAAATCAGCCAAATCAAAAGACAGGCTCAAGCCCTGCAGTTGGTGAGCCAAGCGTTTCAAGTCATCCAGGGCGCGGGTCAGCAAAACGCTCGGTCGCAAGACCTTGGCGGCTTCATCAAGAACAGCCAAATCGCCATACAAGCCGGGCAAGGCCAACAGGCTTTGTTGCACATCGGCAGGCAACCCTTGCACCAAGTCTTTCAATTCGGCGGTGTTTTTGGCGGCCAAGGCGCTGTGCAGGTTTTGCACACGTTCCGGCGTCAAAGACAGGCCCTGCACCAGCGAATCAACCACCCGCACATCGGACATGTCCAGCGCCAACCGCTGGGCTCCGGCAGCGCGGAGGCAGGCTTGCGCCAGCTCTATGATTTCAAGATCGGCTTCCAGGCCAGAATGGCCGTAAATTTCAGCGCCAAGCTGCAAAGGTTCGCGGGTCGCGTGGGGCCGATCAACCCGTGTGTGAAGCACCGGCCCGCAGTAGCACAAGCGGGTCACGCCAGACCGGTTCAGCAAATGGGCGTCGATGCGGGCAACTTGTGGCGTCGTGTCGGCACGCAAACCCAAGGTGCGACCGGAAAGTTGGTCAACCAACTTGAAGGTTTGAATGTCAAGCGCTTCACCGGTGCCGGTCAACAAAGAGTCGAGGTGTTCCAGCAGCGGGGGGGCCACCAATTCGTAGCCGTACACCCGCGCCGCATCGAGCAATGCGCGCCGAAGGTCTTCGAGGTGCCGCGCCTCTGATGGCAAAACGTCGGCGAGTTGATCCGGGAGCACCCAGGCAGACATGGAAGATGTGAGGCTGTTAAAAACGTGATTCTACCGGGTCTGCACTGACAGCCCCTTGACACCTGCTGGCGCTCGACTTTTACCGCGCTGCGGCGCTTCCGCTGTTGCGCATGGCCTTGAAAAACTCTGAAGAGGGGTCCAACACCATCACGTCGTTCTTGCTGGCAAAGCTGGATTTGTAAGCCTCCAGGCTCCGGTAAAACTGGGCGAATGCCGGGTCCCGACCAAACGCTTCGTTGTAGGAACGCGCCGCCTCGGCATCGCCCTCACCTTTTATTTTCTGGGCAGACCGGAACGCTTCAGCAACGATCA
>JBDKEX010000022.1:0-4161 GCA_039798985.1 Pseudomonadota bacterium
GCAGGCCGCGCAAAAATTCGGCTGCGCCCAAGCGTTTGCCCCCCGCGCGTTGCAGACTGGTCAAACACAGCACACCCTGGCCGGTTTGCACACACACCCCTTCGGACCCACTCGATACCACAGTGCCAGGCGGCTGATCGGCGTGGGGCAGGCGGGCATCTGCGTCCTGCAAAACATGCGCCTGCCACACCTTGATGGTCTCCCCCGCACCTTCGGTGAAGGCTCCCGGAAATGGGTCAAACGCGCGAATCCGCCTCTCCAGCACCACGGCCGACAAAGTCCAGTCCAGCTGCGCTTCGGCCTTTTCTATTTTGTGGGCATACACAACCCCCTCTGCGGGTTGAGCTTGCGCTGGCAAGCGGCCCGCGGTGCTGCGGCCCAACACGTCCACAACCATACGCCCACCCATGTCAGCCAAACGGTCGTGCAAACTGGCCGTGGTGTCGCTGGGCAGTACGGGCAACGATCCCCGTTGCACCGTGGCTCCAGTGTCCAGCCCAATGTCCATTTGCATAATGGTGATGCCGGTTTGCGCGTCGCCTGCTTCAATGGCCCGGTGTATGGGCGCAGCCCCACGCCAACGGGGCAGCAGCGATGCGTGGATGTTGAGGCACCCCAAGCGCGGCCAGTCCAGCACCCATTGCGGCAGGATCAGCCCATAGGCGGCGACCACCAACACATCGGCACCGCTGCCCAACATTTGCTCGCGGGCCTGGGCCGCCTCTGTGGGGTACTTGCCGTCCAAACGCAGGCTGTGGGGCTGGGCAAGCGGAATGCCGCAACGCAACGCCACCTGTTTGACGGGGGACGCCTGCAGCTTCATGCCACGCCCGGCCGGGCGGTCGGGCTGGGTCAACACCAAGGGCACGCTGTAACCCGCGGCCAGCAGTGCCTCCAAAGCCACGGCGGCAAACACGGGCGTGCCCGCGAAGGCCACCTTCAGGTCGGTACTTGGAGTCGATGCGGTCAACGCTGCGCCTCGCGTTCGGCCTTGAGCAGTTTGGATTTGATGCGATTGCGTTTGAGCGGAGACAAATACTCCACGAACACCTTGCCCTGCAGATGGTCCATCTCGTGTTGAATGCACACAGCCAACATGCCTTCGGCCTCGATCGTGCGCGAAACGCCTTCGGCATCCAGCGCGCGCACCCGCACCGCCAAAGAACGCTCCACGCCGTCGTAAATGCCGGGCACCGACAAACACCCCTCTTCGCCCTTGCGGGTTTCAGGGCTGGCCCATTCGATTTCGGGGTTGATCAGCACCAGGGGTTGGTTGCGGTCTTCGCTCACATCGATCACCACCAAGCGCTCGTGTATGTCCACCTGAGTGGCGGCCAGGCCTATGCCACTGGCCTCGTACATGGTGGCCAACATTTGGGGAACGATGCTTCGAATACGCTCGTCCACCTGCGCCACCGGACGCGCCACTTTGTGCAAACGCGGGTCCGGGTAACGCAAAATAGGCAGCAAAGTGGGCTGGGTAACAGGCTGGTTCATAAATGGGGGGTGGCCGCGCCACCAAATGTCGCTATTTTCGCCACTTTCAGGCACCCCTGCAGGCTCAAGGTGGCGATATCATTGCCATAACTGGGGCTTGGCCGCAGAATTCAAAGAGTTAAACGGGATGTCCATGACCATTTCTCGCCTTGCCTTACCCGCTGCCAGCCATCGGCTTGGTGATTTGAACCGTGCCAACCGCAAGGGCTTTGCAGCCGCAGGTTGGTGGTTGTGTGCCGGCTTGGCCTTGAGCTCATCTGTAGCCCTGGCTGAACAGTACCCGGTTACCTCAGGGCAACGCAGCACAGCGCAGCAAGTGGCTCAAAATGGCGTTCCGCTGCAAGACTTGGCCCCCAATGCGCCAGACCGCTACACCATCAAAAGCGGAGACACCCTCTGGGACATTTCCAGCCTGTTTTTGAAAACCCCTTGGCGCTGGCCCGAGCTGTGGGGCATGAACCTGAACCAAATTCGCAACCCGCATTTGATCTACCCCGGGCAGGTGTTGGTGCTGACCAAATTGAACGGGCGCGCCACTTTGTCCTTCGAAGGGCAGTCCAACGCCGATGGGTTGCCCACGGTCAAATTGTCGCCCCGTGTTCGGGCCGAAAACCTGCAAGGCAGTGCCATTCCCCCCATTCCACTGCACGTGATTGAACCTTTCCTGTCCGAGTCTTTGATTGTGGACGGGGACGCCTTCGAGCGTGCGCCGCGTATTGTGGCCACCCCTGAGAGCCGGGTGTTGCTGAGCCGAGGTGACCGCGCCTACGCGAGAGGCTTGTACGGGCCCGCTGGCGGCGCTGACGCCGATGCCTTGGTCCTGGAAAAGGGCAAATCCCGGGACTTCAGGGTGTTCCGAAATGCCACGCCGCTCAAAGACCCCTCCAGCGGCGAGGTGCTGGGATTTGAAGCCCAATTTGTGGGCAAGGCGCAGTTGGCGCGCTCTGAAACCACGCGCGAGGTGATCGACCCCAAAGGCAAAGCAGGACAAGAAGTGGTGCCGGCCACCATAGACATCACGCTGTCGAAAGAAGAGATGCGGGTGGGTGACCGCCTGATCCCCGAACCGCAGCGAGAAGTACCAAGCTACGTGCCACAAGCACCTGCCACCCCGCAGCAAGGTCAATTGGTGGCGGTGCACGGTTCTGCGGTGCGCTTCGCTGGGCAAAACCAAGTGGTTATCGTCAACCGTGGCACCCGCGACGGCCTGCAGCGTGGACATGTGCTGGCCTTGCTCAAAGACAGTTCGGTGCTTCCGGACAAAACCGACTCGACCCAACCCACCATGGCGCTGCCCAGCGAGCGCAACGGGCTGATGATGGTGTTTCGCACGTTTGAGCGCGTGTCCTACGCTTTGGTGCTGCAAACCAATGACGCCGCCAAAGTGGGCGACCGATTCAGCAACCCTTGATTCTTGAGCAGCGGTATGTTGGACCCGGAATGGGGCGCTTGGCTGCGCCTGACGCTCACCCCCGGTGTGGGCAATGCCGTTGCCCGCAAGCTCTTGGCGGCGTTTGGTTTGCCCTCGCAGGTATTTGCGCAAAGCAAGCAGGCCTTGCTGGACGTGGTCAACCCCAAGTTGGCCGATGCTTTGTTGACAGAACCCAGCGGATGGACAGCGGCCAAGGCCCTGACCCACGACTGGCTGGTGGCCGACCCCAAGCGCCACCACCTGCTGGCACTGGGGCACCCCCTGTACCCCGCAGACTTGCTGCAAACCGAAGACCCGCCCCTGGTGCTGTACGCCCTGGGAAATATCAACTCCCTGGACCACCCCAAAAAAGTGGCCATGGTGGGCAGCCGCAACCCCACGGCCCAAGGCACTGAAAACGCGCAGCGCTTTGCCCGGTCGCTGGCAGAATCGGGCGTGTGCGTGGTGTCGGGCCTGGCCTTGGGCGTGGACGGTGCAGCCCACGCAGGCGCCCTGGAGGGCGGTGGCCCCACCATCGCCGTAGTGGGCACTGGGCTGGACCGGGTCTACCCCAAAAAGCACTTGGGATTGGCGCACGGCATTGCCGACAACGGTGTGTTGATCAGCGAGTACGCCTTGGGCACCCCGCCATTGGCTCCCAACTTTCCCAAGCGCAACCGCATTATTTCAGGCCTGTGCCGTGGCACATTGGTGGTCGAAGCCACGCTGCAGTCGGGCTCTTTGATCACGGCAAAACTGGCGGCTGAACAGGGGCGCGAGGTGTTTGCAATTCCCGGTTCGATCCACGCACCCCAGTCCCGGGGCTGCCATGCGCTGATCCGACAGGGTGCCAAGCTGGTGGAGTCGGCGCAGGACGTGTTGGAGGATTTGCACTTCGCGTCGGCTGGGGCGGCACAACCCGTGGGTGAAACACTTGTGTCCGATGACGATGAAGTGCTGACCGCTTTGGGCTTTGACCCGGTGGGGCTGGACGCCCTCCAGGCGCGCACCGGCCTGGACACCGCTGCGCTGCAATCGCGTTTGCTGGAGCTCGAGCTGGACGGGCTGCTGGCGCGTTTGCCAGGGGGCTTGTTTCAGCGTTCGGGGTTGACCTAGAACAAGCCGGGGCAACCGGCTCAGGCCAACAAGCGTTCCGGATTGGCGTTGAGTTTTTCCAGGGCGCTGCGTGTGGCACGCGAGGTCAAAGCCTCCACCTCGCAAGGGCGCAGCAAACCGGTTTGCAAATAGGCCGC
>JBDKEX010000023.1:0-5304 GCA_039798985.1 Pseudomonadota bacterium
GAAGACTCCACAGGCGCAAGAGATGGTTGCCTTGTTGGACATTATTTTGCGAGACGAAGTGGGCCATGTCGCCATAGGCAACCACTGGTACCGCTATTTGTGCGAACAACAGGGTTTGGACCCGGTGGCGCACTACATAACCCTGGCCGAACGGCACCGGGCCCCAAAACTCAAACCACCGTTCAACCAAGCCGCCCGCCGCAAAGCAGGGTTTTCTGACCAAGAACTGGACTACCTCCTGGGCGTTTGAGGCGCGCTTCAACCGCGAGGGTGGTGCTGGGCATGCAGCTGCTTGAGCCTCTCGCGCGCCACGTGGGTGTAAATGGTGGTGGTTGATATATCCGAATGCCCCAACAACAACTGCACCGCCCGCAAATCAGCGCCGTGGTTGAGCAAGTGTGTGGCAAACGCGTGCCGCAGTGTGTGGGGCGACAAGGGCGCCGTGATACCCGCAGCCAACGCGTATTTTTTGACCAGCACCCAAAACATCACCCGGGTCATGCCCCCACCACGGGCCGTGACGAACAAATCGTGCGTGGCCTGCCCCGCCAATATGGCACTGCGAGCCTCGGTCAAATACCGTTTCAGCCATTGGCAAGCCACATCGCCAAAAGGCACGAGCCGTTGCTTGTCACCTTTGCCGGTGACGCGCAGCACCTGATCGTTCAAGCTGACCTCAAACAAGCGCAAATTCACCAACTCACTCACGCGCAAACCGCTCGCGTACATCAACTCCAACATCGCCCGGTCCCGCAAACCCAAGGGCTGCCCGTCGTCGGGGGCGTTCAGCAAGGCCTCAACCTGGGCTTCGGTGAGGGTCTTGGGCACCCGCATCAACCGCTTGGCGCTCAACAATTTTAGGGTTGGATCCACCGCAACCCCGCCATGGCGCAACGCCCAGCGGTAGTAACGCTTGAACACCGTGAGTCGGCGGTTGACCGTGGTGGCTTTGCTTTCGGTGTGCCGGGCGGCAGCGTAGGCCTGCAAATGCCATTCGGCCACCTCATTCAACGCCACAGACGGTTCAATTCCCGCCAACCAATGTGCAAAGGCCAAAAGATCGGCCCGGTAGGCCTCAAGCGTGTTGCGGGCCAAGCCGTCTTCCAGCCACAAGGCATCCACAAAGGCATTCACGCCCGATTCGCTGCGGGCGAACACACCTTGTTTGTCCGCAACCACGGCCCCCATTGGGCTCAATCCAAGCGCAACTTTTGTTTGTCCACCACCTGCTTGTACACCTCAAACTCCGACTTGATTTGCTGCGTGAATTCCTGTGGTGTGTTGGCCACCATGATGGAGCCAGTGGCCTCGATTCGTTGACGCACGGCCGGATCAGCCAGGACCTGCTTGGTGGCTGCGCTCAGCTTTTCCACCACCGCAGGAGGCAAACCTTTGGGGCCCAAAATGCCATAAAAGGCCATGCGGTTCACGGCTTCAAAACCCACTTCCTTGAAGGTGGGCGTATTGGGCAGCACCGCCAAGCGTTCTGGTGCGGCCACCACAATCGCCACCAGTTTGCCCGATTGAATGAACGGCAAGGCAGAGGGCAAATTGTCGAAAATAATAGGCACCTGCCCCGCCACGGTGTCGTTCAGCGCGGGGCCTGCACCGCGGTACGGTATGTGGGTGATGAAGACACCCGCCAAACTCTTGAACAACTCAGTCTGCAAGTGCCCAATGCCCCCGGTGCCCGAGGAGGCATAGGAATAGCGACCTGGGTTTTTCTTGATCTCTGCCAGAAAACCCTTGAAGTCTTTGGCCGGAAAACTGGGATGCACCGCGATCACGTTTGGCGTAGCAGCCATGTTGATCACCGCCGTGAAATCGGTAAGCGGGTTGTAAGGGGTTTTGGGATTGATGGCCGGGTTGGACGCGGTGGTGGACACCGTGGCAACGCCCAGTGAATAGCCGTCGGGTGCTGCGCGGCTGGTTTCTGTGGCACCCACCACCCCCCCGCCACCGGCTTTGTTTTCCACAATCACCTGTTGCCCCAACGCCTTGCTCAAGGGCTCAGAAATGACCCGCGCAATGATGTCGGTGGTGCCGCCCGGTGCAAAAGGCACCTGAAGTTTGATGGGTTTGTTGGGGTAGTTTTGGGCCAACGCCGCACTGGCCAAAGTCAAAATCGCCAAAGCCGTTGCCACTGGTAAACACACTCTGCGCACCATCATACTTGTCTCCTGGGTTTGAACCTCTGCTGCCAAAGCCCTACCATACACCAAAGTCCACAGAGCCCAAACCATGCAGTTGCTGCCTTTGCCCGCCTTTACCGACAACTACTTTTGGCTGTTCCACGACGGTGCCCGTGCCTGCGTGGTTGACCCCGGCGACGCGGCACCGGTATCCGCCTTTCTGAAGCAACACCACCTGGCCCTGGACACCATACTGCTCACCCACCACCACGCAGACCACACAGGCGGCGTCAATGCCCTCCGTGAAGCCACCCAGGCGCACGTGATCGGCCCGGCCCACGAAACACTGCCCGAACCTGTAACGCGGGTGGCCGCGCCCGAGCGGCTGAAGGTGTTAGGCATCGATTTTGAGGTGCTGGATGTGCCCGGCCACACCGCAGGACACATTGCGTTTTATGCTCCCCACCTGGCGGGAAGGCCCACATTGTTTTGTGGCGACACCCTGTTCTCGGGGGGCTGCGGGCGTTTGTTCGAGGGCACCCCGGCGCAAATGCTCGAATCGCTGGACCGGTTGTCGGCCCTGCCTGACACCACGCAAGTGTGCTGCGCCCACGAATACACCTTGAGCAACCTCGCTTTTGCCAAAGCTGTGGAGCCCAGCAACACGGTTTTGAATCAACACTTCGACCGGTGCACCCGCCTTCGAGCCCAGGGCCAACCCACCTTGCCCAGCACTTTGGCCATGGAGAAGCAGATCAACCCGTTTTTGCGGGTTCGCTGCCCCACTGTTCAAGCCGCAGCGCTGCGTCAGGACCCCCATGCCCACACCGATGTGGCGTGTTTTGCAGCCTTGCGACTTTGGAAAAACAACTTCAAGACCTGAAGCCGAGCTTGACCGATAATTCAGGGTTAACCCGATAAGATTTGATTCACAATGCACCTATCGAGAATTTGTCTGGGCCTGTTGACACTGGTTGCGTTGACCCTGGCAGGTTGCAGCACGGTGCCACTGGGCGAGGCAGGGAGCGTTTACCCTTCTGAGGCGCAAACCAGCGCCCCACCAGAAGCCGCCCGCTCGGGCGCTGATTCGCCCTACACCCTGCAAGCCCCAAAACGCCGAAGCGGGCCGGTGTTCCCTACCGGGCCACTCACCCAAATTGCGACCGAAACCCCAAAATCGCAGGTCTTGGTCACCCCCTTGGCTGCGCCAGCTGATTTGTGGGAACGTCTGCGGCGCGGGTTTGCCATGCCCGACCTGGACACCCCTTTGGTACGCGACCGCGAAGAATGGTACGCCGCCCGCCCGGACTACTTGGAACGCATGACCGAGCGAGGCAGCAAATACATGTTCCACATCGTCGAGGAACTGGAACGCCGCAATTTGCCACTCGAACTGGCTTTGCTGCCGTTCATTGAAAGCGCCTTCAACCCGCAAGCGGTTTCCACAGCAAAGGCCGCGGGCATGTGGCAGTTCATGCCGGCCACTGGGCGCCATTTCGATCTCAAGCAAAACATGTTCCGCGACGACCGGCGCGACGTGTTGGCCTCCACCCGGGCCGCACTGGACTACTTGGAGCGGCTGCACAAAATGTTTGGCAACTGGCACCTGGCATTGGCGGCCTACAACTGGGGAGAAGGCAGCGTCGGGCGGGCCATCAAACGCAACGAGAAGGCGGGCCTGGGTACCTCGTACACCGAGCTGACCATGCCCAACGAAACCCGCTACTACGTGCCAAAATTTCAGGCCATCAAGAATCTGGTGCTGTATCCCGAGCGCCACAACGTGAAATTGCCCGACATTGGCAACCACCCCTTCTTTGAAACCGTGACCCTGCCACGTGACATGGACGTGGGCTTGATTGCCAAATTGGCCGATGTCAGCGAAAAAGACTTCCGCCAACTCAACCCATCGGCCAACAAACCCGTGATATTGGCCGCAGGCACCCCCACGGTGCTCCTGCCTTGGGACAACGCCGCGTTGTTCGAGCAACGCGTCAAATCGCACAATGGCCCTTGGGCCAGCTGGACCGCCTGGCCCGTGCCCAACAACATGACAGTGGCCAAAGCAGCCGACCTGCACGGCCTGCCAGAAACACAGCTGCGAGAAATCAACAAGATCCCCCCTCGCATGTTGGTCAAAGCGGGGTCCACCCTGTTAGTGCCTCGCCATGGCCGCAACGCTCAAGACGTGCCTGAGCACGTGGCAGACAACGGGCAAATTTTGCTGGCACAGGAGGTCAAACTCCGCACCCTGCGCGTCAAGGCTCGGGCCGGCGAATCGGTACAGCAACTGGCGGCCAGGCACCGAGTCAACGCCAACGACGTCGCGGTTTGGAACAATTTGAGTCTCAAATCTGTGCTCAAAGCCGGGCAAAGCCTGGTGCTGCAAGTCCCTTCAACCTCCAGAAAAGTGGCACGCGCCGCCCCGCGAAGCACAACGCCACCCTCGGGCAAAAAAGCCCACGTCAAACCCGTGGGCAAACCCAGGAAGAAATAAGCCGTTCTACAAACGGTATTTTTCGCGGGCTTTTCGGGCAAATTCTTGGGTGAAAGTGGCGCCTATGTCCACTTTGCTCAACCCCGGATCACCCGACAACTGGCCCAGCGCACGCCAAAGGTTTCGTGGCCCGTCTGCGGGTATGTCGCCGCGGTGGTTGATACCTTGCAGCGATTTGGCGTACGCCGACAGAAACAAAGCCCTGTCGCCCTGAAAATAACCCGGTGGCAAGGCCAGTACCAAATCGCGCGGCGCTGCCGTTTGCAGCCACTTGAGGGCGTGCGCCACCCCGTGGGTCACCGCTTGGTAAGCATCACGGTATTGGCGCAACAACGTGGCAGGCGCGCTCAAACAATCAAACGGAACCGTGCTGCCAAACAGCACCTGGGTAGGCCGCAACTGGCGGGTGTCGTTCAACACCCTGAATTGGCCCCCCACCTCCAAACGACTGATCCAAGGTTCGTCCTGACAGACCGCGTCCACCTGCCCCGACAACAAGGCCAAATGCAACTGCCCACCGCCAGACACCGGTACAAAATTCACCGCTGCAGGCACTACACCGGCGTTGAAAAGCATCCATTGCGCCAAACGGTGCGCCTTGCCACCCAAGTGAGACACGCCCACTGTGCGCCCCGCCAAGCCCCTCAAATGCAAAGGCCCTTGCTGCCCCACCCC
>JBDKEX010000024.1:0-5820 GCA_039798985.1 Pseudomonadota bacterium
GCCATCAGCGTGTCTGGCCCCACGTCGTTGGCCAGGTTGGCGTCAAATTGCTCCACGCCTCGGCCCAGCACGTCCTCTGGCCGGTGCCCCAACAGCCTTTGCGCGCTGGTAGGCCAGTCGGCGACCCGTCCATCGGCGTCCAAAAAAAACACCGCGCCATCGCGCAGATGCTCCACCATCAATTGCAGGCGTTCTGTTTGCAGCGGGTCGGCCGGGGCCCTTGTTCGCAGCGGAACAGGGCAGCTTGGGGCTGAACCGGCCGTGGCCGAGGGTGCATCCAACTGGGGATACAAGTCGGTAAAAAACGATTCAGGCAGAAAGTCGTTTTGCAGCGCCGTGCTCATGCGGCAACTGTACCCCAAGGCGCAGGGTGTTTGGGCCCGGTGGTAAGCTGCTGGCTTGCAACCTATAACCACCGACGGAGACCTCCCATGCCTGGCTTGCTGCCCCAAATCGATCCTGATGGACTGCTTGAATTTTCGGTCGTCTACACCGACCGCGCTTTGAACCACATGTCCAAACGCTTTCAGGGCGTGATGAAGGACATTTCCGCCATCTTGAAAGAGGTTTACCACGCCCATTCGGCGGCGTTGGTGCCGGGCAGCGGCACGTTTGGCATGGAGGCGGTGGCCCGCCAGTTTGCCACCGGCAAAAAGGCGCTCGTCATACGCAATGGCTGGTTCAGCTACCGCTGGACCCAGATTTTTGAGATGGGTGGCATTCCCTCGCAAACCGTGGTTTGCAAGGCCCGCCGCCTGAGCAACGACGCGCAAGCCCCCTGGGCACCTTGCCCGGTGGACGAAGTGGTTGCCACCATCCAGGCCGAACGGCCCGCCGTGGTGTTTGCCCCGCACGTGGAAACCGCCGCAGGCATGATGTTGCCAGACGACTACCTCAAGGCCGTGGCCGACGCGGTGCATGCGGTGGGTGGCCTGCTGGTGCTTGACTGCATTGCCTCTGGCGCAATGTGGGTGAACATGGCCGCCACCGGCGTGGATGTGCTGATTTCAGCCCCGCAAAAGGGCTGGAGTGGCTCGCCTGCTTGCGCCATGGTGATGCTGAGCGAGCGGGCCCGCGCCGCCATAGACGGCACCACCAGCACCAGTTTTGCCTGCGACCTCAAGAAATGGTTGCAGGTCATGGAAACCTACGAAAACGGCGCCCACACCTACCACACCACCATGCCAACCGACGCGCTGGCCCGCCTGCGCGATGTGATGCAGGAAACCCGTGACTACGGTTTTGAGCGCGTGCGCCAGGAGCAGATTGAGCTGGGGGCGCAGGTTCGGCAGCTGTTCGAAAGCCGTGGCATTGCCAGCGTGGCTGCCGAAGGTTTCAAGGCCCCGGGCGTGGTGGTGAGCTACACCCAGGACCCCGAACTGCAAAACAGCAAGAAATTTTTGGCGCTGGGCTTGCAAACCGCCGCCGGGGTGCCACTGCAATGCGACGAGCCGGCCGGCTTTTCCACCTTCCGGGTGGGGTTGTTTGGCCTTGAAAAGCTGCACCATGTGGAGCGCACGGTGGCCCACCTGGCAACCGCGCTGGACGCCATGGGCATGGTGGCGGCTTCGGTGCCGGCAGGGGCGCCAGAGCCGGCCGCTGTGGCCGTCTGAGTTCAGCCCCCAGCGGCAATTTGGCGCAGGGCTTGGGCAAACACCTCGGCGGGTTGCCCGCCCGAGATCAGGTGCCGGTCGTTGATGATGACCGCCGGCACCGAGCGAATGCCGTGCCCGGCGTAAAACGCTTCCTGCTCCCGGACCTCATCAGCGTACTCGTCTGATTCCAAAATCGCCTGAGCGCGTTTTTCATCCAGCCCCGCGCTGGCCACGGCTTGCAGCAGCACCGCGCTGGATTCCATGTTCTGGCTGTCGCGGTGGCAGGCCACCAGCAGCGCCATTTTGAGTGCGGCCTGCTGTGGGCCAGGGTGCTGGCCCGCCCAATGCAGCAAGCGGTGGGCATTGAAGGTGTTGTAAATACGGCCGCGCCCTTCGGGGTTGAACACAAAACCCACGTCGGCACCGCGCTGGCCTATCGTGGCCCGAATTTGCGCTTGCTGCGCGGCCGTGGAGCCGTATTTTTGGGTCAGGTGTTCGGTGATGTCCTGCCCGCCCGGGGCCATGCCCGGGTTGAGCTCGAAGGGCTGAAAATGCAAAGTGGCTTGCACTTCGCCCTCCAGCTGGTGCAAGGCCACTTGCAGGGCTGACAAGCCAATCGCACACCAAGGGCAAGAAACGTCCGAGACAAAATCAATTTTCAGGTGTGCT
Source organism: Pseudomonadota bacterium (assembly GCA_039798985.1). Lineage (GTDB taxonomy): Bacteria > Pseudomonadota > Gammaproteobacteria > Burkholderiales > Burkholderiaceae_C > JBDKEX01. Next base: position 2,265 of record JBDKEX010000024.1, read on the forward strand.
GGCATGGGCAGGGCTTTCGGGGTTGTGGAATTATTCCATGCCCGCTCGCCAAACCCTTTTATGATCACAGACATGAAGAATGCGCGACATTGGATCGGGGCCCTGTTGGTGGGGGCGGGGTGCGGCTTGGCATCGGTGGCGGGGGCTGAAACCATAGGTTGCGTGACCACGGCCTGGAAGTTGATAGGGGCCAACCACAGGGTGTGTGTTGAAGCCTTTGGTGACCCCAAGGTGCCTGGCGTGACCTGCCACGTCAGCCAGGCCCGAACCGGCGGCATATCGGGTTCTTTGGGGCTGGCCGAAGACCCGAGCCAGTTCTCGCTGGCTTGCCGCCAGACCGGGCCCATTGCGTTGCCGGCCAACCTGCCCAAAGACGAGGTGGTGTTCAGCGAAGACACCTCCATCTTGTTCAAGGAAACCCGCGTGGTGCGCCTGTGGGACGCCCAGCACCGCACCCTGGTTTATGTGGGCATCAGCCGCAAGTTGGTGGAGGGCGCGCCTGCCAACAGCATTTCCACCGTGCCCGTGATGCCTTGGCGTTGAGCGCCGCCAGCGCCCTTACTGGGCGGGCAGGTTTGCGCCTGCCCAGGTGGCACCGTTGCCTTGGAGTTGGCGTGTGAGCTGGTCAGCGGGGCGGGCTTTGCCAAACAGGTAGCCCTGAAACAGGGTGCAGTTGTAGGACAACAGCTGGTCCCGCTGCGCTGGGGTCTCCACCCCTTCTGCAATCACCGTCAGCCCCAGGCTGTGGGCCATGCCCACAATGGTCTGGACGATGATCTGGTCCGCCGGGCTAGAACCCATGTGGTGCACAAAAGATTGGTCAATCTTCAGCTTGGAAATGGGCAGGCGCGTCAGGTTCGCCAGCGACGAGTAACCCGTGCCAAAGTCATCCACCGAAAACTGGACCCCTTTTTCCCGAAGCGCTCGCATTTTCAAAATGGCGTTGTCAACGTCCAGCATCATGCTTTCGGTGACTTCCAAATCGAGCAGCGCTGGGTTGGCCCCCGTGTCGTGCAAAACTTTGAGCGTTACCTCAACAAAGTCGGGCCTGAAGAACTGCCGGGCACTGACGTTGACCGCCACCGTGAGATGCCGGGTCGAAGCGTTTTGCTCCCAGGCCTTCATTTGCTGGCAGGCTGTTTCGAGCACCCAGGTGCCTATGGGTGCGATCAACCCGGTTTCTTCGGCAAGCGGAATGATGTCGGCCGGCGAGACCAGCCCACGTTTTGGATGACGCCAGCGCAGCAGCGCTTCTACACCGATCACGTGGTTCAGCGCGTTCACTTGCGGTTGGTAGTGCAGCTCAAATTCGGCGTTCGCTATCGCGCGCTGCAGGTCTTGTTCCATTTCGGCGCGAACAATGGCAGCCGATTGCATGGCAGGATCGAAAAACTGCAGTGAGTTGCGCCCATGCTTTTTGGCCTGGTACATGGCCAGGTCCGCCTGGGTGAGCAATTCGGTTGACGAGGCGCCGTAGCTGACCATGCAAATACCAATGCTGCCCGTGCACCGAAATTCAAAATCTTTGATCCGGTAAGGGGCGGCCAGGGTTTCCAGCAGTTTTTCGCCAACCAGCCGCGCTTGGGTTGCGGCCTCCAACTGTGTGGCACCTATGCCTTCGAGCAGCACCACAAATTCGTCGCCACCCACCCGTGCCACCGTGTCACCCACGCGCAAGGTGGCCTGCATGCGCCGCCCCACTTCTATCAGCAGCAGGTCTCCGGCGTCGTGGCCACGGGTGTCGTTGATGGACTTGAAGTGGTCCAGATCGACAAACAACAGCGCGCTGTGGAGGCCGCTGCGGCCCGACATGTCCAGTGCGTGCTCTATGCGCTGCTGCAAAAGCCGGCGATTGGGCAGCTGCGTCAGGCTGTCGTGAAACGCCATGCGCGTGATTTCAGCCTGGCTTACCTTGGCCTCGGAAATGTCATAAAAAGTGCCAACATAGTTGGTCAAGGCCCCATTGGCGTCTTTAACGGCGGCGATGCTCAGCCATTCGGTGAAGATTTGCCCGTCTTTGCGGCGGTTTCGTATCTCGCCCTGCCAGTAGCCGGCAGACGCGATGGCCCGCCACATGGCTTCGTAAAAGTCTTTGGTGTGTATGCCAGAACTCAAAATTCGCATGTTCTGGCCCACCACCTCCTGGTTGGTGTAGCCGGTCAGCGTGGTAAAGCCAGCATTGACCCGCAATATGACCCCGCTGGTGTTGGTCACGCATATGCCGCAGACGGACTCGAACGAAATGGCCGCGATTTGCTGCAACTTTCGGTCCAATTGCATGGCCGTCAAATCGAACAAAACATAGCGGCCGGTGCGCGGGCTGCCGTCTTCCGAGACGCTGCCGCTGAAGCTCATCGAGATCAGGCGCTTTTCCAAGCGGGCGTTGACCAACTCGAGTTCCAGGTCAATGAACCCGTGGCGCCCTTGCGCGTCCAGGTAGCGAAGCAGTTTGGACAGGCTTGCGGGGCTAAAAAACTCGCTGGGGCGCCGTTTGCCCACCAATGCTTCGCGGGTGAGCCCCAACCAGGAAAGCTCTACGTCATTGATTTCGGCAAACGTGCCGTCCGCTGCCACCGTGTGGCTGCCAAACGAGGCGGCCTCGTACATCGATTCGATCTGAGATTCGACATTCAGCAGCCTGTCCAGGATTGCAAGGTGTTCTGCAGTAGCACTCACCTTTGAAGCCCCCAGGGTGGGTTCGAAGGGGGTGGCTGGCATACCGCAACCTACTTGCGCAAAGACCGCGCAACCGCTGCCGCTTCGTTGGCCAACTGTGCTGCCGCAGCGGCGGCATGCGTGGCTCTTGCGGTGGCTCTGGCGGCTTCGGCGGAGGCTTGCACCGCGGTTTCTTCGGCCTGTATGGCCGCTGCCGATGCCGCTGCCGATGCCGCCGCAGAAGCTGCGGCTGCGGCCTCGGACGCGGCCAGCGCCGCTTGCCCGGCGGCATCGGCGGCAGCTTCGGTGGCCTCAACAATTTTCAGCGAAGCTGAAGAAATGGCCGCAGCGGTGGCGTTTTTGCAGGCCAGTGCAGATTTTTCGGCAGCCACCGCAGAACGCATGGCCGCTTCCAGCGTGCTGGAGGTCAGCGATTTCATGAGCAACAAAGCGTCTGAGTACCGCTTGTTGACCACCAAATAGCCCGAGCGCAGGGTGGCAATTTCACCCTCAAGCTCGGCCAACTTGGCATAGATCTTGGTTTCAGAATCGGTGACCACAATACCTCCCCTTTTAGAGACCATTGCGCATGGGCTTGCCGCATGGTCAGTCTATACCCATTCCTTGCCAGCCCCTGTCCCTCAGGCGTTTTCTTTTAAAGGTTCCTTCCATGCGTTCAGGCGCACAAACTGGGTTTTGAGCGGCGGGTCTTCAGCGTTGACCGGGCGCGCAAGGTCTGACACAGTTCGGCAGCAGAATTTTTCTTAAAAGGTTGCCGCGCATGCCTTCAGAACCCAACGTTTCAAACCCAGAAACCAAAGGCCGAATGCCCACTTGGTTCATTCCGCACGGTGGTGGGCCGTGCTTTTTTATGGACTGGAACCCCGCCGATGCGTGGGAC
>JBDKEX010000025.1:0-6963 GCA_039798985.1 Pseudomonadota bacterium
CTTCCATCATGATGTACTTGATGGTGGTGGTGGGCGGCCCAGGCTACTTTTTGGGCCCCGTATTGGGTGCAGCGGTGGGGGTGATATTGCCCGAATGGCTGCGATTTGCCCAGGCTTGGTACCTGTTTGTATTCGGTACAGCGGTTGTGATTTTGATGATCTGGTTGCCAGATGGTTTCCTGTCCATCCCCGACCGCATCAAAGCCCGCAAATTGGCCAAAGAAGCGTCTGCTGCGCGTGCGGCAGCTGCCAAGGCAGCAACTTCTAAGGGAGCACAAGCATGACCCACCCTCATCATCACGACCGCCCGCAGGGCGCGCCCGTGCTCAAAGTGTCGGGCCTCAAAAAAGCCTACGGCGCAATTCAGGCGGTGGGCGGTGTGAGCTTCGAAGTCAAACCCGGCGAAATTTTTGGGGTCATAGGCCCCAACGGGTCCGGCAAAACCACTTTGTTCAACTCCATGCTCGGCCAGATCACGCCCGATGAAGGAAAAATTGAACTCAATGGCGAAGACGTGACCCAGCTGGGGCCCCTGGAATTGAACCGCAGAGGCGTGGGCCGCACTTTCCAAACGCTGCAAGTGTTTGGCAAGATGACGGTTCGTGACAACTTGATTGTGGCGGCCCAGGAGCACAAAGGCTCCATGTTCAGCCGCATGTTCGCGCCAACCGATTCGGGTTTGGGCGGCAAGGCCGATGCGCTGATTGATCAGTTTCGCATTCGCCACGTGGCCGACAAAAAGGCGGGCGAGCTGTCATACGGCCAGCAAAAACTGGTGGATATTGCAATGGCGTTTATGAGCGAGCCCGACCTGGTGCTGCTCGATGAACCCTGTGCCGGCGTGAACCCGAGCCTAGTGGGCGGCATCAGCAACCTGCTCAAGGAGCTGAACCGCAACCCCAAAATCGGCAAGCAAAGCTCGTTTGTGGTCATCGAACACAACATGGACTTTGTGATGGATTTGTGCCACCGCATCATGGTGATGGTGGAAGGCAAGGTAATGGCCATCGGCACGCCTGACGAAATTCGTGCCAACAAGCAGGTGCTGGACGCCTACCTGGGGAATTGAAATGAGCCAGAACAACAACACAGACATCTGCATTGAGTTTGACGACGTGGTGGCGGGGTACAAGGATTTCATGATCCTGAACAACTTGAGTTTCAAAGCCCGCAGAGGCTCGATCACGCTCTTGTTGGGGCCCAACGGTGCCGGCAAATCAACAGCGCTCAAGACGCTGTTTGGTTTGCTCAAGCCGCGCCAAGGGCGCATTTTGCTCGACGGTGTGGACATTGCCGGAGCCAGCCAGAAAGAACTGCTGGCGCATGGCGTGGCATTTGTTCCCCAAGGGCGCAATCTGTTTGGCCAACTCAGCGTTTACGAAAACCTGGAGCTCGGTGGCATCACCCTGGGCATGAAAACAACCCACGAGCGGATTCCAGAGGTGTTGGAGTTTTTCCCACGCGTGAAAGAACGCATACACAGTCTGGCCTCCAGTTTGTCGGGCGGGGAGCAAAAGCAGCTGGAAATCGGGCGTGCGTTGCTGCTGCGACCCAAGGTGTTGCTGATTGATGAGCCTTCCATCGGTTTGTCGCCGATAGTGGTGCAAGACGTGTTCAAGCTGCTGCGCAAGCTGGCTGACCAGGGCACCACGGTTTTGATGGTGGAGCAAAACGTCAAGAGCGCCTTGAAGGTGTCGGACGAAGCCATTGCGCTCGAATCCGGGCGCTTGGTTCTGCAACGCCCGGCCGCAGAATTGTTGGCCGATCCGCACATTGAACGCCTGTTTTTGGGAGGCGCGCACCAAGCGGCTCCAGCGGAAGCGGCGGTCTGAGGCATCAATCGCTCTGTGCCCCCGTGCAAGCCCCAGAATGGCCTTCTGGGGCTTTTTTCTGTGCGCTCCATTTCGTTAATTTGGGGTTTCAAGTGGTCTAATTAAAGGTCAGGAGCCCCCATACGACCATGACCCCGACCACCTTGCAGGCTGTGTCAGCGGTGCTTTTCGCACTGGCTTTGATACACACGTTTTCCACCAAGTTTTTTGAGCGTTTGGCCCACACCAGGCCCAACCATGCGGGGGTTTGGCATTTGTTGGCCGAGGTGGAAATTGTGTTCGGTGTTTGGGCCATGGCGCTCATGCTGGTGATGGCTGTGCTGACCAGCAAAACCGAAGCGCTGCTCTACCTCGACCGGTTGAACTTCACCGAACCTTTGTTCGTGTTTGCCATCATGGTGGTGGCGGGCAGCCGCCCAGTGCTGCAGGCGGCCAGTGCTGCGGTTCAGGCCGTGGTGCGGTGCGTCCCCCTGCACGGCAGCTTGGCATTTTTCTTTACCGCTTTGGCGGTGGTGCCGTTGTTGGGGTCTTTCATTACCGAGCCAGCAGCCATGACCTTGGCTGCTTTGTTGATGAAGGACACCGTGTTCGCGCGCGCCTCCACACGTCTGAAGTACGGTGCTCTGGGGGTGCTGTTCGTCAACGTCTCCATCGGTGGCACGCTGACTCCCTTTGCCGCACCGCCGGTGCTGATGGTGGCCAGCAAGTGGGGCCTCGACCTGACCTACATGCTCACCGTGATTGGCTGGAAGGCCGCGATTGCCGTGGCAATCAACGCCATGGTGTTGACTTGGCTGTTCAGGCGCGAGCTCAAAGCCATGCCTTACGCCAGCCAGTCGCCTTACGCCGGTGTTCCAAGTCCCATGGTGGTTCTTCACATCCTGTTCATGGTGGGCATCGTGTTGTTCGCCCACCACCCGGCGGCGTTTGTGGCGGTGTTTTTGTTGTTCTTGGGCGTGGCGTCTGCCTACCCGGCCTATCAGGACCGCCTGATTTTGCGCGAAGGCTTGCTGGTGGCGTTTTTTCTGGGTGGGTTGGTGGTGCTGGGCGGCATGCAGCAGTGGTGGTTGCAGCCCATGCTCATGTCTATGGATGCCACTTCGGTGTATTTTGGTGCCACAGCGCTCACCGCGATCACAGACAACGCTGCGCTGACCTATTTGGGGTCTTTGGTGGAAGGGTTGTCCGAAGAATTCAAATACGCACTGGTGACCGGTGCTGTGACCGGGGGCGGCTTGACCATCATCGCAAACGCCCCCAACCCCGCCGGGGCCTCTATTTTGAAAGGCACTTTCAGTGAGGGGGCCATTGCCCCGCTTGGCCTGTTCTTGGGGGCTCTGGCACCTACCCTGGTGGCGGTAGCGTGTTTCCGTCTGCTTTGAGTGTTTGGCGCTGGGCTTGAGCCATTTGCCCAATGGCTTGGGCCCGAAAGGCCTTGGGGCTCAGTCCGGTGTGCTTGCGAAAAAAGCGGCTGAAGTAAGCGTCGTCGTCAAAACCGAGTTCCGCGGCCAGTTGCTTGACCGGCAGGCTGGTGTACACCAGCTCGCGCTGGGCCTCGTGCACAATTCGCGCGTTGATGGTGTCCAGGCTGGACATGCCCAACACCTCGCGGCACAGGCGTGACAGCTGCCCCGAGGTGACGCCCATCTCCTGCGCGTAGGCCTGAACCGAATGTTGGTGCTTGAAGTTTTTGTCTACCAGTGCGCGAAATTTTTCAATTTGCCGCGCTTTTCGCGAGACGGTGTGCAAACTGGTGGTCGGGCTTTCATCCGTTACCCCACTGATGCGGTACACCTGCACCATCAACGCCGTCAGCAGCGAAGTGCCCGCAGCCATTTGCCCGGGGGCGTGGGTGCGCGATTCCTGTTCAAGGGCCAGAAACAAAGGCATCAGCTGGTGGCTGTAGCGCATTTCATCTTGCAGTGGCAGCACGCAGGGTGCGCGCAACGTCGCCAGCAGCTCGGGCATCACCACCGCCGCTTGCGATTCCAGGGCCTTTTGCGACGCCGTGACCACCGGGCCGTCGCTGGTGGGTGAGAACCGGAAACCGTGTACGTGACCGGCGGGAATCACAATCAGGCAGGGGGCCAGCACAGTGCTTTGCCCGTCTTCTATTTGCAGCTGGACGCCACCCGCAGTGAGGTACAGAATTTGCAAAAATGCCTCGTGCCGATGCGGCTGAATCACCCATTGGTAAGGTGCCGAGCGTTGTGGAATCCATTCAAAGTTGAAAGCGTTGGTCCACTTGTTGCTTGCTTTGTCACCGTACAAATCGTAGTTGGGAATGGTGCGCGGGTACGCCATAAGGGGTGCGATGTGGGATGCTGAATTGCACGAATTGTCCAGGCAGTTGCGCAAAACGTCAAAGCGTCGGCGGGGGCTTGCGCCCAAAATGGCAAACAGCAAATGCATCTTGTACAGGAGGCTGCAATGGCAGGTGGCGGAACCGATTGGTTGAATTTGGCGGGCCGGGTGTGCGTGGTCACTGGCGCGGCCAGCGGCATTGGCGAGGCGGTGGCCCGCGGTTTGGTTGCCGCCGGTGCCCGGGTGGCCTTGCTCGACAAAGATGCGGCTGGGGCCGAACGTGGGGCGCAGGTTTTGCGCAACCAAGGGGGCGCGGCTTGGGCGTTTGCGTGCGACACCAGCTCCCCCGAACAAGTGCAGGCGGCTGCTCAAAAAGTGCAAGCGGAACTGGGCGACTGCTACGCGCTCATCAACAACGCGGGGCTGCTCCGCTCGGGTGCCTTGGCCGATGTCGGTTTGCAGGACTGGAACGCCGTGCTCTCGGTCAACCTCAATGGTTATTTGCTGTGCGCGCAGGCGTTTGCAGAACCCATGCGGCGGGTGGGTTTGGGCAGCATTGTGAACGTGGCCTCGATTTCAGGCTTGTTTCCGCAAACCGGCAGCGGCGCTTACAGTGCCAGCAAGGCGGCGGTGCTGTTGTTGTCGCGCCAAATGGCGGTGGAATGGGGGCCGCAAGGTGTGCGCAGCAATGCCATTTGCCCGGGAATGATACGCACGCCGCTCTCGGCCAAATTTTACGAAGAACCCGGTTTTGAAGCCAAGCGCGCGGCGGTTACCGCCAGCCGTCGTGTGGGCGAACCCCAAGACATTGCCGACGTGGCCTTGTTTCTGGCCAGTCCCCGGTCCGGCTATGTGAACGCGGCCGAGCTCGCTGTGGACGGCGGCATGACCTCCATGCTCATGGACATGGTGCCGCGCCCGGGCTACAACAAAACCGCTTGATCTTGCGAAAACACAAAATGACCGCTCCTCAAACCGTTGATTTGATTGTTGTGGGCTCCGGCGCGGCCGGTCTGGCTGCCGCCATCACCGCCAAAAAGCGTGGCCTTGATGTGTGGGTGCTGGAAAAGGAGCCCGTGTTCGGGGGCACCACGGCCTTGTCTGGCGGCGTGTTGTGGATACCACTGAACCACCACGGACGGCAGCAAAACCCCACCGATACCGCGCAAGCGGTGCGCAACTACATGATGAACGAAACCGGCTCGTTTTACGACGAGGCCGCAGTCAACGCATTCATCGAGCAGGGCCCCCGAATGGTGGAGTTCTTTGAGCGCGAAACCAGCCTGAAGTTTGTGCCCACCCTCTACCCGGACTACCACCCCGACGTAGACGGCGGCGCGGACATAGGCCGTTCGATTTTGGCTGCGCCGTTTGACATACGAGGCTTGGGCAAAGACATGCCGCGCCTCAAACCGCCGCTCAAAACCATCACCTTCATCGGCATGATGTTCAATTCGTCCAATGCCGATTTGAAACACTTTTTTCGCGCCACCAAGTCCCTCAGGTCATTTGTGTATGTGGCCCGGCGTTTGGTGACTCACATCAAAGAGCTGGCGCTCTACCGCCGCGGGATCAACGTTACCAGCGGCAATGCCTTGGCTGCAGGCTTGGCCAAGTCCGCGCTGGATTTGGGCATTCCCATTTTGACCAGCACACCGGTCAAACAGGTGTTGATGGAAGACGGGCGCTGCACGGGCGTGGCGGTTGCAACAGAAGGGGACGAGCGCCCCATATTGGCCCGCCATGGGGTGGTGCTGGCGTGTGGGGGTTTCCCGCACGACATCAAACGCATTGCCCAAGCCTACCCACACGTCAAGCGCGGGCACCAGCACCTGTCGCCCACCCCTGTGGGCAACACGGGCGACGGCGTGAACATGGCCGAAGCCGCAGGTGCGGTGGTTGACATCCGCTTCAAGGACAGTGCGGCCTGGATGCCTGTGACCCTGGTGGACTTTGGCGGTGGCGAAATCGGTGTGTTTCCGCACTTGCTGGACCGCTACAAACCCGGTGTGATTGGCGTGCTCAAAAATGGCAAGCGCTTCACCAACGAATCCAACTCCTACCACGACGTGGGAGTGGCCATGATCGAAGCTTGTAGCGACATGGACGAAACTGCCATGTGGTTGCTGTGCGACAAAACCGCCTTGAGCAAATACGGTTTGGGCTATGTGAAACCCGCCCCCATGCCCATAGGCCGCTTCCTGAAAAATGGCTACTTGGTAGAAGGGCGCACTGTGACCGAGTTGGCCCAAAAATGTGGCATTGACCCCGCTGGCTTGGAGCAGACCGTGCGCGACTACAACCTGGGCGCGGTCCAAGGCCAAGACCCCGCTTTTGGGCGTGGCCGCACCCGTTTCAACCGCTACCTGGCCGACCCCGAACACCAACCCAACCCCTGCGTGGCACCGGTGCAAAACGGGCCTTTTTACGCCATCAAGTTGATCATGGGCGATTTGGGCACCTTCGACGGCATACAGACCAGCGTGGTGGGCGAAGTGCTCAAACGCGACGGCAGCAAAATCCACGGGCTCTATGCCGTGGGCAACGACCGGGCCAGCATCATGGGCGGCAACTACCCCGGTGCGGGCATCACCCACGGCCCAAACATGACGTTTGCTTACATCACCGCCAACCACATTGCCAGCCTTGCAGGAGCAAAGCCATGAACCCGATACGGCAACCCACCGGGCCGGTGTGGACCCCGCTCCCCTTGAACAAGCCATGGGTGGATCACCGCATTTACACCATCGCATTGCGCAAAATGCCCGAATTTCTGGAGGTGTTCAACCGGCTGGCCTTGCCGGTGTTGATGGAAACGCTGGGCCAC
>JBDKEX010000026.1:0-3525 GCA_039798985.1 Pseudomonadota bacterium
CGCGGCGCACGCTTTCGTCGGTGGGCGTGGTGATGGCCTCGTCGTAGGCGTTGGTGTGCAGGCTGTTGCAGTTGTCGAACAGCGCGTACAGGGCCTGGAGCGTGGTGCGGATGTCGTTGAACTGGATCTCCTGCGCGTGCAGCGATCGGCCCGAGGTCTGGATGTGGTACTTGAGCTTTTGGCTGCGCTCATTGGCACCGTATTTTTCCTTCATGGCCACGGCCCAGATGCGGCGCGCCACGCGGCCCAGCACGGTGTATTCCGGGTCCATGCCGTTGCTGAAAAAGAAGCTCAGGTTGGGCGCAAAGTCGTCAATGTGCATGCCACGCGCCAAGTAGGCCTCTACAAACGTGAAGCCGTTGCTGAGCGTGAAGGCCAACTGTGAAATCGGGTTGGCTCCAGCTTCTGCAATGTGGTACCCGCTGATGCTGACCGAGTAGAAGTTGCGCACGTCGTGGTGCACAAAGTATTCGGCAATGTCGCCCATCACCTTCAATGAAAATTCGGTGCTGAAGATGCAGGTGTTCTGCCCCTGGTCTTCTTTCAGAATGTCAGCTTGCACCGTGCCGCGCACATTGGCCAACACCCATTCTTTGATTTTCGCGGCTTCGGTGTCGGTGGGCTCGCGGCCATTGTCGGCTTTGAATTTGTCCAGGTTTTGGTCTATGGCCGTGTTCATGAACATGGCCAGAATCGTGGGCGCGGGGCCGTTGATCGTCATGGACACCGACGTGGCCGGGTGGCAGAGGTCGAAGCCGCCGTACAACACTTTCATGTCGTCCAGGGTGGCAATCGAAACGCCAGAATTGCCCACCTTGCCGTAAATGTCGGGGCGCGAATCGGGGTCGTTGCCGTACAGCGTGACCGAATCGAACGCAGTGCTCAGCCGCTTGGCTGGCATGCCTTCGCTGAGCAATTTGAAGCGGCGGTTGGTGCGAAAGGCATCGCCCTCGCCGGCAAACATGCGGGTGGGGTCCTCGCCTTCACGCTTGAAGGCAAAGGTGCCCGCCGTGTAGGGGTAGCTGCCGGGCACGTTGTCCAGCATCAGCCATTTCAGGATTTCGCCGTGGTCTTCGTACTGCGGCAGGGCCACTTTGCGGATTTTGTTGCCCGACAAGGTGGTGTGCGTCAGCGCGGTGCGAATTTCCTTGTCCCTGATCTTGACCACGTACTCGTCGCCCGCGTAGGCCTTTTGCATGTCTGGCCACTGCGCCAACAGCTTTTTGGCTGCGGGATCTTGTTCAAATTCGCGTTGCCGCGCCAAGTCGATCACGGCCTCGGCGGCTTTGGGGCGCCCGGCTTTGCCCACTCTCAGCATTTCGGCGGTGGCGTGCAGTTGTTGGATTTCACGCGCCAGTTGGGCTTGTTGGCGGGCTCGCTGCTTGTAACCGCGCACGGTGTCAGAGATCTCGGCCAGGTACCGGGTGCGGGCAGGGGGCACCACCGGCGTCTGGTTGCTGCTGTGCCGCACTTGCACCAATGGCAAACGCCCCTGCTTAAGGGGCAAACCCAGCGCACCCAAACGGGTTTTGAGTGCTTGGTAAAGCGCTGTCACGCCATCGTCGTTGAAGCGGGCGGCCATGGTGCCAAACACGGGCATTTGCTCGGTCGGCGTGGTCCAGGCCTCTTTGTTGCGTTGCACCTGTTTGGCCACGTCCCGCAGGGCATCGCTGGCGCCTTTGCGGTCGAATTTGTTGATGACTACAAACTCGGCAAAGTCCAGCATATCGATTTTTTCGAGCTGGCTGGCGGCGCCAAATTCTGGCGTCATCACATACATGGGCACATCCACGTGCGGCACGATGGCTGCATCGCCTTGGCCAATACCGGAGGTTTCCACAACCACCAAATCAAAGCCAGCCACTTTGCAGGCGGCCACCACGTCGGGCAGCGCGGCCGAAATTTCGGACCCGAAGTCCCGTGTGGCCAAGCTGCGCATGAACACCCGCGGGCCGTTTTGCCAAGGGCCTGTTGCATTCATGCGTATGCGGTCGCCCAGCAGGGCGCCACCGCTCTTGCGGCGTGAAGGGTCGATGCTGATCACCGCCACCCGCAATTCGTCGTTCTGGTCCAGCCGCAAACGGCGGATAAACTCGTCGGTCAAGGAAGACTTGCCCGCGCCACCTGTGCCCGTGATGCCCAGTACAGGCACCGAGCACGTGGCGGCCTTGCTGCGCAATTGTTGCAGCAGGCCATCAGCGCTTTGTGATCGGTTTTCCAGCACCGTGATCAGTTGCGCCAAGGCACGCCAGGCGGCCTCGTTTTGCCCCTGAATGACATCAATGCTGGTGGGTGCGTAGGCCGTCAGGTCTATGTCGCAGCGCATGACCATTTCGCCAATCATGCCGGCCAAGCCCATGCGTTGCCCGTCTTCAGGGCTGTAAATGCGGCCCACACCATAGGCTTGCAGCTCGCGAATCTCGGCGGGCACGATCACCCCGCCGCCACCGCCAAACACCTGGATGTGTTCGCCACCGCGTTGGCGCAAAAGGTCCACCATGTACTTGAAGTACTCCACATGCCCGCCCTGGTAAGAACTGATGGCGATGCCCTGGGCGTCCTCTTGCAAAGCGGCCGTGACCACCTCGTCCACCGAGCGGTTGTGCCCCAGGTGAATCACCTCGACCCCCATGCTTTGCAAAATGCGGCGCATGATGTTGATGGCGGCGTCGTGCCCGTCGAACAGGCTGGCAGCCGTGACAAAACGCACTTTGTGGGTGGGGCGGTAGTTGGCCAAAGCTTTGAATTCGGCGGACAGATCGGTCATTTGAGAGTGTCTCCTGGCAGGCCATCGGTACTGGGCATTTTGGCCCTGTATGGACGCTTGACGTTTACGTAAACGTTAATTCTTCAGCATATTAACCGGATTCTGGCTGGCGTACAAAAAAGGGCGCACGAGGCGCCCTTGGGTGAGTCGTTTCACAACGATCAGCGGTAGAGCACCTGGGGCAGCCACATGCCCACTGCCGGGAACCAGTACAGCAGCACGATAGCCAACACCTGTATCCCCATAAAGGGCAGCATGCCTGCAAAAATCTGGTTCAGGGTCACGTGCTTGGGGGCCACACCTTTGAGGTAAAACGCACTCATGGCCACCGGTGGGCTCAGGAAGGCGGTTTGCAGGTTCAGTGCCACCAACAGGCCAAAGAACAGCGGGTCCACCCCAAAGTTGTCTAGCAGCGGGATGAAAATCGGCATGAAAATCACGATGATTTCGGTCCACTCCAGCGGCCAACCCAAAATAAAAATAATGACCTGGCTGAGAATGAGGAACTCGGTTTTGGACAAGTTCATGCTCAACACCCAGGTCTCCACCAGCTCTTGCCCACCCAGCAACGCAAAGGCTGCCGAGAAGATGGCTGAACCCACAAAAAGCCAACAGACCATGGCGCTGGTTTTGGCGGTCAGGAACACCGATTCCTTGACCACGTTGAAGGTGAGCTGCCGGTAGGCCGCAGCCAGCAAAAACCCGCCCAGCGCCCCTACAGCCGCGGCTTCGGTGGGCGTTGCCAAGCCAAACACAAT
>JBDKEX010000027.1:0-5181 GCA_039798985.1 Pseudomonadota bacterium
TTTTGATTTCGTTCCAGCTCAATGGCATGGGGGGACTCCCTGTTTATTGTTATCAACCGGCAATGGTCACTGTCGTTGAGATTTCAACGCCTGCGCCACCTCAGTGACCAATGCGGGGCCCTTGTAGATCAGGCCGCTGTAAACCTGTACCACGTCGGCGCCAGCCTGCAATTTGCTGGCAGCGTCGGCACCGCTCAAAATGCCACCGACCCCAATGATGGGGTAGGCAGTTCCCAGGCGGGTGCGCAGCTGGCGGATAACGCGGTTGCTGGCTTCGAGCACCGGTGCCCCGGACAAGCCACCGGCTTCGTCCGCATGGGGCAGGCCTCGCACCGCGTCCCGGCTGAGGGTGGTGTTGGTGGCCACGACGCCGTCCATGCCGTGTCTAAGCAGGGTGTCGGCAATCACGGCCACCTGTTGCTCGTCCAGATCGGGGGCGATTTTGACGAACACCGGTTTTTTAACGCCGTGGCGGTCTGCCAGTGCTGTACGGCGCTGTGCCAGCGCGCCCAGCAGTTGGTCCAGGGCTTCGTCGCTTTGCAGCGCACGCAGGTTTTTGGTGTTGGGGCTGGAAATGTTCACTGTCACGTAATCCGCGTGCGGGTAAACACCTTCCAGGCAGGTCAGGTAGTCGTCGGTGGCGTTATCAATCGGGGTGGCGGCGTTTTTGCCAATGTTCAGGCCCAAGATCAGGCCATCTGTGGCCTTTTTTTGGCGCAGTTGCGAACGCTGCACGTTGGCCACAAACGCGTCCAGCCCATCGTTGTTGAACCCGAGGCGGTTGATCAGCGCATTTTGGGCCGGCAGGCGGAACATGCGGGGCTTGGGGTTGCCCGGCTGGCCTTTGGGCGTAACGGTGCCCACCTCCACAAACCCAAAGCCCATGGCACCCCAGGCGTCAATGCAGCGCGCATTTTTATCGAGTCCGGCGGCCAACCCCACCCGGTTGGGAAAGGTCAAGCCGGCCAGGGAGATAGGGTCGTTCACCCGGGGCTGCGCGGCCAAACACATGAGGGGTGTGTTCTGGATGCGGGCCAGGTTGTTGAGCGTCAATTCGTGCGCGGCTTCGGGGTCCATGTTGAACAGAAACGGGCGCGCAAAAGAGTAGGGCAGCAAGGACATTGGATAATGGCCAGCTCAAAAGGCTAGGCGTGTGGGGTCTTGAATGGCAGGATTGTCCCAGAACCGCTGGCCGGTAAACCAACCCCTTTTACCCATGAGCACTTTGACCCAAGATGAACTGAAAACCCTGGTCGGCCAGGCCGCCTTGCAATATGTGGTGCCCGGCGAAATAGTCGGTGTGGGCACAGGGTCCACGGTCAACAAGTTCATTGACGCGTTGGCCACCATCAAAGACCAAATCCCGGGTGCTGTGTCCAGTTCGGTCGCGTCCACCGAACGGTTGCGCTCGCACGGCATAGCGGTGTTTGACGCCAACGACGTGGCCGAGTTGTCGGTGTACGTGGACGGCGCTGACGAGATCGACCCGCAGGGGCACATGATCAAAGGCGGCGGCGCTGCCTTGACCCGCGAAAAAACCGTGGCCGCCCAGTCCAAACGCTTTGTGTGTATTGCCGATGAGACCAAATGGGTGCCAGTGTTGGGCAAATACCCGCTGCCGGTGGAAGTGATTCCCATGGCCGCCCAACGCATTGCCCGGCAATTTGAGGCGCTGGGAGGCGTTGCCACACTCCGCATGAAGGACGGCCAACCGCTGGTCACCGACAACGGGCAACACATATTGGACGTGACCGGCTTGCAGATTGCCGACCCGCTGGCTTTTGAAAGCGAGGTCAACAATTGGCCTGGCGTGGTGACCGTGGGCGTGTTTGCCCACCAAAAAGCCCATGTGTGCTTGCTGGGCACGGCGGCAGGTGTTAAAAAGGTTGCGTTTTAACTTTTGCTCGCACCATGTCAACTTCCACGGTACAACTGCACCGCGTATTGCGGACCACGCCCGACCGCCTGTTTCGCGCCTTTGTGACCCCCGAAGCCATGGCCAAATGGTTGCCGCCCCATGGTTTTACCGCCAAGGTGTACCAAATGGACGCGGTGGTGGGCGGGCAGTGGCGCATGTCGTTCACCAACTTCACCACGGGGCACAGCCATTCATTTGGGGGCAAATACCTCGAAATCGTGCCCAATGAACGTTTGGTGTACACCAGCGCGTTCGATGACCCCAACCTCCCAGGTGAAATGCAAACCACAGTCACTGCCCGGCAGGTGGTGTGCGGCACCGAATTGAAAGTGGTGCAGGAAGGGATTCCTGGCGTCATTCCGCCCGAGGCCTGCTATTTGGGTTGGCAGGAATCGTTGGCATTGCTGGCCAGCTTGGTCGAAGCCGAAGTGTTGGGCGAGTAGTTTTTTCAAACAACGGAGTCAACCATGGCACGAGTCAGCACCTACCTCAACTTTCCCGGTTGTACCGAGCAAGCCTTTGAGTTTTATCGCAGCGTGTTCGGCGGAGAGTTTTCTTTCCCCATCCATCGATTCAAAGACACGCCTCCTCAGGCCGACCCGCCTCAGTGGTCGCCGGAAGAACAGAACTTGGTCATGCATGTGGAGCTGACCTTGCTGGGCGGGCACGTGTTGATGGGCACGGACGCCCCAGAGTCCATGGGGTTCAAGGTGACGCCGGGCAACAACACCTACATCAACCTGGAACCCGATACCCGCGCCGAGGCCGAGCGTCTGTTCCATGCCTTAGCCGACCAAGGGCAGGTGCAAATGCCTTTGCAAGACATGTTCTGGGGAGCTTACTTTGGCAGCCTGACCGACCGTTTTGGTGTGCAGTGGATGGTCAATTGTGCCAACCCACCGCAAACTTGAGGGTCAAGCCTGGGCAGCAGACATGCCCTGGTGTCTCAACAGCGCCTCCACCGACGGCTCACGCCCCCGAAACGCTTTGAAAGATTCCATGGCGGGGCGGCTCCCACCGGCCTCCAGAATGGCCTGCCGGTATCGACGCCCGGTGTTCACGTCCAGCGTGCTGCCAGAGGTTTCGGCGGCTTCCTCAAAGGCCGCATAGGCGTCGGCGCTCAGCACCTCGGCCCATTTGTAGCTGTAGTACCCGGCCGCATAGCCGCCGGCAAATATGTGGCTGAAGGTGTGCGGCGTGCGGCTGTACGCCGGTGGTTGCAGCACTGAAATCTCGTCACGCACTTGTTGAAGCAAGCCCATAAAGTCGCCGTCGGGCGCGCCGTTGGAGTGAAGCAGCATGTCGTACAACGCGAACTCCACTTGGCGCAGGGTTTGCAAGCCGCTTTGAAAGTTTTTGGCGGCCAGCATTTTGTCGAACAGCTCGCGCGGCAGGGCCTGGCCCGTGTCCACGTGGGCGGTCATGTGTTTGAGCACATCCCATTCCCAGCAAAAGTTTTCCATGAACTGGCTGGGCAGCTCCACCGCGTCCCACTCCACACCGCTGATGCCGCTGACGTCACGTTCGTTCACTTGCGTGAGCATGTGGTGCAGGCCGTGCCCGGTTTCGTGGAACAGCGTGATCACATCGTCGTGCGTCAACAGGGGCGGTTTGCCGCCCACGCCCTCCGCAAAATTGCACACCAGGTGGGCCACTGGGGTTTGCAGGTGGTCGGTGTCTGGGCGCAACCAGCGGGCACGAACATCGTCCATCCATGCGCCGCCGCGTTTGCCGCTGCGGGCACCGGGGTCCAGGTAAAACTGTCCCACCAATTGCGGACCTTGCGGTGTGCTGCGTTCTATGCGGAAAAACTGCACACCCGCGTGCCACACCGGAGCGTTGTCGGGTCGAATGGCCACCTCGAACAGCGTCTCCACAATCTTGAACAAGCCTTCCAGCACCTTGGGCGCAGTGAAGTAGGGCTTCACGTCTTGTTCACTGTAGGCGTAGCGGGCCTGGCGCAGCTGTTCGCCAATGTAGGGCCAGTCCCAGGGCTGGGGGTCGCTCAAACCCAAATGTTGTGAAGCAAAGGCCCGCATGTCGGCCACATCCTGCTCTGCGTATGGCCGCGCTTTGCTGGCCAAATCGCGCAAAAAGGTGGTCACTTGTTCGGGTGAGTCGGCCATTTTGGGAACGAGCGACAGCGTGGCGAAATCGCGGTACCCCAGAAGTTGGGCTTCTTCTTGGCGCAGTGCCAGAATTTCACGAATCAGTGCAGCGTTGTCAAATTTGTTGGCGTCGGGCACCTCGGCGCAGTTGGCTTGGTCACTGGCGCGCGTGACGTAGGCCCGGTACAGGCGTTCGCGCAGGCTCCGGTCGGTGCCAAACTGCATGACAGGCAAGTAGCAGGGCAGTTTCAGGGTGATTTGGTGCCCGGGTTTGCCCAGCGCTTCGGCGGCTGCACGGGTGGCCTGCACCACGTCGTCGGGCACGCCAGCCAGTGCATCGGTGCTGGCAAAGTAGGCGTAAGCGTCGGTGGCGTCCAGCGCGTTTTCACTGAATTTTTGCGACAGTTCGGCCTGGCGCTCCTGGATACTTGCGAACCGTTCTTTGGCCGCACCTTGAAGTTCGGCCCCGCCCAAAACAAAGCCACGCATGGCGTTGCGGTGTGCCTGCGTTTGCTCGGGCGTCAGCTGCGTGGGGTCCATGGCCTTGTACTTGGCGTACAGCCGCTCATCAGCCCCCAAGCGGGTCCAAAATTCGGTCACACGGGGCAGGGCGGCGTTGTAGGCCGCGCGCAACTCGGGCGTGTCGGCCACGCTGTTAAGGTGGCCCACCGCGCCCCAGGCCCGGCCCAACCGTTCCGTGCTCACGTCCAGTGCGCTTGCCATTTGCTTCCATTGCGCCGGAAAGGATTCCTCGGTGACGGTTTCCAGCGCTTGGTTGGCCGCCGCAAGCAACTCGTCCATTGCTGCGCCCACGTGTTCGGGGCGAATCGCGTCGAACCTTGGCAAGTCGGAAAAATCCAGCAAGGGGTTGGGTGTAGGGGCAACGGCAGCGGTTTCGGTCTGGCTCACAACATTCATGGTGTTTTGGGGCTTGGGTCGCAACAGCTCACTGGTGGGAGGTTTTTTTCACGCTCTTTTGGGTCGGCTTTTTGGCGCGCTTGATCAAACCGCCAGATGTCAAACGCTCGTTGCCCAACACGCGCACTTGCTTGACCTCGGGGCGCTGTCCGCCCTTTTTGCTGTACTTCAGGATTTTGACGTCGCGCGGGCCGGGCTTGCGGTCTTCGTCCAGAGCCTTTTCTTTTTCGGGAATGG
>JBDKEX010000028.1:0-9043 GCA_039798985.1 Pseudomonadota bacterium
GCCACATACGCCTTTCCCGCCTTCTGGCGGCTCACCATGTCTTCCACCGTAGCCAAGAAACCATACCCCCCCGAACCGCTCAACAGCAAGGTGGCCCCCAACGCTCCGGCAAAGTAGTGCACCGGCTGAGTGCCCGCCTCCAAATCGATCAAGGTGGTGATAGGCTGTCCGTCGCCACGGGCGCCGGGCAAACTCGCTACCGGCACGCTGTACACGCGGCCATTGCTGCCAAACACAATCAGCTGGTCCACCGTCCGGCATTCAAAAGTGCCGTGCAAAGCGTCGCCCGCCTTGAAGGCAAAGCCTATGGCATCGTGTCCGTGGCCGGTGCGGGCTCGAACCCAACCCTTTGCCGACACCACCACCGTGACCGGCTCGTCCACCACCTTGATTTCGGCCACCGCCTTTTTTTCGGCCTGCATCAGGGTGCGGCGCTCGTCGCCAAAGGCCTTTGCGTCGGCTTCAATCTCTTTGACCATGAGGCGGCGCAGACTGTTGGCATCGCCCAGAACGTCCTCCAGCTTGCCCTGCTCCTCGCGCAGCTCCTTCAGTTCCTGTTCTATCTTGATGGCTTCCAGCCGCGCCAACTGGCGCAGGCGGATCTCCAGGATGTCTTCCGCCTGCCGTTCGCTCAGGTTGAAGCGCGCCATCAGCGCGGCTTTGGGCTCGTCGCTGGCGCGGATGATGGCAATCACCTCATCGATGTTCAACAACACCAGCTGCCGCCCTTCCAGGATGTGGATGCGATCCAGTACCTTTTGCAGGCGGTGCTGCGAGCGGCGCGTGATGGTGGTCTGGCGGAATGCAATCCACTCGGTCAGCATCTGGCGCAGGCCTTTTTGCACCGGCTTGCCGTCCAGCCCCACCATGGTGAGGTTGATGGGGGCCGACGTTTCCAGGCTGGTGTGGGCCAACAGCGCGGTGATGAGTTCTTGCTGCTCTGTGCGGCTGCTTTTGGGTTCGAACACCAGCCGCACCAAGGCGTCTTTGTTGGACTCGTCGCGCACGCCGTCCAACACAGCCAGCATGCTGGCTTTGAGTTGGGTTTGGTCTTGCGTTAATGCCTTTTTGCCGGCCCTGACCTTGGGGTTGGTCAATTCCTCAATTTCTTCGAGCACTTTTTGGCTGCTGACATTGGGCGGCAATTCTGTGACCACCAACTGCCATTGGCCGCGCGCCAAGTCTTCAATTTTCCAGCGGGCGCGCACCTTCAGGCTGCCGCGGCCGGTTCGGTAGGCGGCCTCCACCTCGTTTGCCGGGCTGATGATTTGTCCTCCGCCGGGGTAGTCGGGCCCAGGAATCAGCGCGAACAGTTCAGCCTCACCCAAGGTCGGGTTTTTCACCAAGGCCACGCAGGCGTCGGCCACTTCCCGCAAGTTGTGGCTGGGCATCTCGGTGGCCATGCCCACGGCAATACCGCTGGCGCCGTTCAACAGCGCAAAGGGCAAACGCGCTGGCAGTTGCCTGGGCTCTTCGGTGCTGCCGTCGTAGTTGGGCACAAAGTCCACCGTGCCTTGGTCAATTTCGTCCAACAGCAGGGTGGAGATTTTGGTCAAGCGCGCCTCGGTGTACCGCATGGCGGCGGCGCCGTCTCCATCGCGGCTGCCAAAGTTGCCCTGGCCGTCGATCAGGGGGTAGCGCAGCGCAAAGTCCTGCGCCATGCGCACCAAGGCGTCGTAGGCAGCGGTGTCTCCATGCGGGTGGTATCGGCCCAGCACGTCGCCCACCACACGGGCACTTTTCACCGGCTTGGCCGGTGTGTTGCTGTTGGGGCCGCTGTAGCCCAAACCCATGCGTTGCATGGCGTACAAAATGCGCCGCTGCACCGGCTTTTGGCCATCGCACACATCGGGCAGTGCGCGGCCTTTCACCACGCTCAGGGCATATTCCAGGTAGGCACGCTGCGCGTAGGCGGCCAGGCTGTCGGGGTCGCCCCGGGTTTCTGAGGTGTGGTCGTTGGAGGGATTGAGCAAATCGGCAGACATGGCGGCGTTTATACCGGATGTTCAACGGTACCCACGCCACCCGGTCTGGTCAGCGCCATGCTGTGCGCCCGGCGACACTGGCAGCAAGTGCTACGGCCGCAGCCTCCAAATCAAGCTGGTCGATGTAAAAGGCCACAATCCTCCAATCCTCGTCGTTTGCAAGTCCGGGGTAACGACCGCGCCAAACATCCAGCAAAGCCAAGGCTTCCCTGTCTGAGCGGCGCAACAGCGCCAGCATGTGCGCCTCCTCTATTGCGCTGGGCCTGGCCTCAGCTATTGCCGACGCGCTTTTGGGGGTTTGATCCAACAACCAAGCCGCAATGCTGCGCTCGGTCCGGTCCAAGGCGGTGGCGGCGTTCGCCACCTCGGCGCTGCCAGCAATTACCAGGTCTTCGCCTTTCAAGGCACGCTTGTACAAACCCTCAACAGCCGCCGCCGCCTGGGCCAGTGCATCTGCTCCCAAGGACAATGCCGCCCCTTTCAGCGCGTGGTAGGTCGAGCGCATGGCTTCGTTTCCGGCAAAGGGGGCGCTGAGCGCCGCTCGGGTTTGAGCCAACTGGGTCGCGAATTGGGGAATCAAACGGCGGTACAACTCTTCGTCATCGGCCAAGCGCTCCAAAGCTGCCGACGCATTGAGTTCTGCCGGCCAGGTGGGCGCCGCTGCGGGCAAAGGCTGATTCGCCACCGCCAGTGGAGATTCAACCAGCACCTCGGCAGCTTGCGTGGGGGCGGCGCCAACGCCGTTTGGACAACATTTCAGGATGGTTTTAACCAGCACATCCAACGCAAAGGGTTTGGGCACGTGGTCGTTCATGCCCACCTCCAGGCATGCCGCTTTGTCCGAAGCCATGGCGTTTGCAGTCATGGCCACAATCGGCAGGTTGCCCAGTTTCAAGTTTTCCCGAATCACATGCGTGGCTTGCAAACCATCCATCACCGGCATCTGCATGTCCATCAACACCAAGTCAAAACCATGTTCGGGCAGTTCCAACAAATCCACCGCCACCCGGCCGTTTTCGGCCAAAACCACCTGCGCGCCTTGCTGGGTCAACAGCTCTTTTGCCACCTGTTGGTTGATGGGGTTGTCCTCCACCAGCAGCAATTTCATGCCCGACAGCGGTTGGGTGTGGGCCGTCTCGACCGGGTCTTGATCCAATTGCATGCCTTCGCGCCCCAGCACGGCGTTGTAAAGGCTTGAAGCCGTGACAGGTTTGGGCAAAAACGCATCGATTTTGTTGCGCTCATCAGATGAAAGATGCTCCCAGGCCTGGGCGCTGTGCCCGGCCATCATCACCAAAATGGGGCGTTTTCGGTCAGGGGCTTTCGTGGCGTACAGCCTGTCGATTGCAGCCTGGGTGGCCCAACCGTCTTTGCCCGGCATTTCCCAGTCCAAAAACACCACCTCGTAGGGCACGCCTTCTTGGATTTTTTGTTCCAGCAGGGCCAACGCCAGCGCACCAGAACCCGCCTTGTCAGCGTGCCAACCCAACGACTCCAGCAAACCCACCATCAGGTCTTGGGAGGCCAAATTGTCTTCCACCACCAAGGTTCGCAAGTTCAAGTTGGCGCCCCCTGGCGCCGCAAACCGTTCGGGCAAGGTCACCGACTCGGGCACCGAAAACGGCAGGGTGAAGCTGAAGGTGCTGCCAACGCCCAGGGTGCTTTCAAGACGCATTTCGCCCCCCATCAACGACACCAGCCGCCGGCAAATGGACAGGCCCAGCCCCGTGCCCCCGTATTGCCTTGTGGTGGATGCTTCGGCCTGGCTGAAGCCTTCAAAAACATGTTTTTGGTTGTCTGGGCTGATGCCTATGCCCGTGTCCTGAACCCAAAAAGACACCAAAGCAGCGTCGTTTTTGCGCTCGGTCAGCCTGACCCGGACAATCACCTCGCCTTGTGGCGTGAATTTGATGGCATTCCCGGCCAAATTGATCAGCACTTGCCGCAGGCGCAATTCGTCGCCCACCAGCACTTTGGGAATATCGGGCGCAATGTCAAACAGCACCTCAAGCCGTTTTTGCCCCAAATTGCTGATCAGCACCACACCCAGGTCTTTCATCATCTGATCGAAATCAAACGGGTTCGGGTCCAGCTGCATTTTTCCGGACTCGACTTTCGAAAAATCGAGGATGTCGTTCAAGATGCCGAGCAAGGATTTGGCTGCGTTCTCAGCCTTGCCCGCATAGTCGAGCTGCTGCGGCCGCAGGGGGGTGGTTTTCAGCAATTGCAACATGCCCAGAACCGCGTTCATGGGGGTGCGTATTTCGTGGCTCATATTGGCCAAAAACTGGCTTTTGTACCGAGATGCGGTTTCCGCCTGTTCTTTGGCCACTTTGAGCGCCTCGGCACCCACCACCCGCTCGGTAATGTCCAGCCGCACAGAAACACACCGCTGCAAGCGGCCTTTTTTGTCCATGAACGGGGTCACCATGCTGTCGACCCAGTAAACCGTGCCATCTTTGCGCCGGTTGCACACCTCTGCCCGCCAAGGGCGCCCAGAGTGCAGCGAACGCCACATGTCGGTCCAGAACGCCTTGGGGTGGACACCCGAGTTCAGCAAGCGGTGGTCCTGCCCGAGCAATTCGTCCCGGGTGTACCCACTGATCGCGGTAAACGCATCGTTCACCGCCACGATGTGGCCTTTTCCATCGGCCTCGGAAACAATGGCATGCTGTTGCACGGTTTCAAACAACGCCCTGTAATCGCGCGAGGCAGCCTCAACGGTTTGGCGAAGCTGGCGCTCCTTTTCCAACAACTGGGCATTGCGGCTGCTGAGCCGCTCCACACGTGCGCGCACACGCTCGCCTTCTGTGACCAAACGCCACCACACCCAGGCAGCCAACAGGGTCAAAAGGCCCAACACCAGCGCTGCTTGCCATGGGCTGCGTTTGTACATTTGCTGCTGGAAGGCCGCGGTTGCAACGGTTTTGATCAAAAAAACCCGCCCGTTGACCACCAAAGTTGACTCGCTGTGGTCATGCCCCTGCAAAATCTGCTCGGCGTAGTGGGTTGAGGTAAAAACCACCTTGTCACCCAACCCGCTTTGATCGACCAGCTCAAAATCGAGCAGGTTCTCGTAGTCACGGGCCAAGTCGCCAAAAAACAGTTTGCTGTAAATCAGGCTGTAAAAGTACCCCCCCGCTTTGCCATTGTGCGGCTTGACGGCTGGAGGCTGCGCGGGGTCAAGCGCCAAAAACATGCCGTAGGCGGTTTCTCCGCCTTCATCGATCGGGAAAACATCGCTCAAACTGGGTTCGCCACTCACCGCCGCCGCATCAAGCCCCTGGGCGCGCCGTGGGTCAGAGCTGAGTTCGTAGCCAATGTCGGTAACTTTTCCTGTTTTGGGCGACAACATTTCAACCACCGCCAACTCGCGGCCAGATGCCACCTCGCCCATGGACTTGTAGGTCACGTTCTGGTCAGGGTGCTGCGCTGCCAGCCACGCCATATACCCGTCCAGGTGCTCTGGCTCAACCGACCTCAGAAAGCCAAACACCCGAACTGCCGGGTAGTGGTCGTTGATTTCTTGCGCACTCACCCAGTTGTCGAGCTTGGTTTGGTCGAACACGCCATCCGCTGTGGCAGCAGACCTCAAGCTGCGCAGGGCATCGCCGTAACGGGTTACATGGCCTTCCAGGTTGCCCACCAACCTGGCTTTTACCGTTCGGTACAAGTCGTCAGCCGAAGCCTGGTCAACCTGCTTCATGCGAGCCGCGCTCAGCACCGCCAGCGACAGGCCCACCAACAGTATGCACACCATCCCCACCAGAGACTTTCTGGCATTAAATTTATGAATTTTCATAATATATTTATCTTTGATATGTTGTATTTTAATTGATTTTTAAACATATTTAGTAATCATATTAATCACATAAAAATGAAAGTCAAAGAACCCTTCAAAAAAGCTGTGAACAGGCCCCACTGCCATTTGTGAAACAAGGCTCAACATTTGTAACAAGCTGTCATTTCTGGCAGCGGGGCGCTTGCGCGGCTGCCCAACCCTGACAAAATGGACTTGTTACAAATTCACTCTGGATGCCACACATGGCCAACAGCGGTCGCATGAACAAAATATTGGTGGTGGACGACGACGCCCGCATCCGGGACTTGCTCAAGCGCTACCTGACCCAGGAAGGCTTTGACGTTTACCTGGCCGAAGACGGGCGTGCGCTCAACAAGGTGCTGTTGCGCGATTCGGTCGATTTGGTGGTGCTTGACCTGATGATGCCGGGCGAAGATGGTTTGAGCATCTGCCGTCGCCTGAGGGCCAACAACGACAAGACGCCCATCATCATGCTCACCGCAAAAAGCGAAGACGTGGACCGCATTGTTGGGTTGGAAGTGGGCGCAGACGACTACTTGGGCAAACCTTTCAACCCGCGCGAATTGCTGGCCCGCATCAACGCGGTGCTGCGCCGCCGCCCGCCGCCAGAAGTGCCCGGCGCCCCCTCTGGCGAACGCGAGGTTGTGAAGTTCGGGCCTTTCACGCTGGATTTGGGCTTGCGCAGCCTCAAACGCGACGGGCAGGACCTGACCCTGACCACCGGCGAATTTGCCATGCTCAAGGCGCTGATTCGGCACCCGCGCCAGCCCCTGTCGCGCGAGAAGCTGGCCCAAATGGCCCGGGGCCGAGACTTCGAACCTTTTGACCGCAGCCTGGACGTGCAAATTTCCCGCTTGCGCAAGCTCATCGAAGCCGACCCCGCCGCCCCCCGTTACCTGCAAACGGTGTGGGGGGTGGGCTATGTGTTTGTACCCGACGAAACCCCCTCCGAATGAAACGCCCAGGCCCACAAACCCCACAAACCGGTCGAGGGGTGAGCCTGTTTTGGCGCACCTTTATTTTGCTGTCGGTGCTTTTGCTGGGGTCCATCACCGGTTGGGTTCAGGCTTTCAGGACTTTGGAGTTTGAACCAAGGGCCTTGCAAAGCGCTCAACAGCTGGCATCGCTGGTCAACTTGAGCCGAGCCGCCCTCACCCATGCCGATGCAATTGCGCGGGTGTCTTTGATTCGGACCCTGGCCGACGAGGAAAACCTGCGCATTGCCAACCACGAGCCCAGCGACACCTACACGCTTTACGACAACGACGACCTAGGCAGGCGCGTGTCGCAATTGCTCCAATCGCAGCTGGGCAAAGGCACCGTGGTGGCACGTGAAGTCAACGGCTTCAAGGGACTTTGGCTGGGCTTCCAGCTGGAAAACAACAACTATTGGCTTCTGGTGGATCCCAAGCGCATTGGCGCGCTGGACACCACCACCTGGGTGGTGTGGTTGGGCATTGGGCTGGCCATGTCGCTGTTGGGTGCCGCGGGCGTGGCCCGGCTCATCAACCGACCGCTCAAGCAACTGTCGTATGCCGCGTCCAAAGTGCGCGAGGGCAACTTCCAGGCCAGCCACCTGAACGAAGATGTGGCCACCAGCGAAATACGCGAAGTCAATATCGGATTCAACCGCATGGCCGAGCAATTGGGGCAAGCAGACCAAGACCGCGCTTTGATGCTCGCAGGCATATCACACGACTTGCGCACGCCCCTGGCGCGGCTGCGCCTGGAAGCGGAAATGAGCGTCCCGGACGAACAAGCCCGCGCCCACATGGCGGCCGATATTGAACAAGTCACCGCCATCATCGACAAATTTTTGGACTACGCCCGGGCCGACAGCGTGAGCCTGGAACCCGTGGACGTGAAAGAAGCCCTGCAGTTTGCCGCGCAGGCCCTGGGCAGCAAACGCCCCCTGAAATTGCGCTTGGATCTGCCTGAGA
The DNA here is from genome assembly GCA_039798985.1 of Pseudomonadota bacterium. Lineage (GTDB taxonomy): Bacteria > Pseudomonadota > Gammaproteobacteria > Burkholderiales > Burkholderiaceae_C > JBDKEX01. Next base: position 7,749 of record JBDKEX010000028.1, read on the forward strand.
AATTGCTGGTCATGGGCGACCGCGTGGAGCTGCAACGGGTTTTCACCAACCTGCTGGAAAACGCCTTGCGCTATGGCAAAAGCCCCAACGGCATGGCAGAGGTGGACGTTGCAGCCAAGGTCAGCTCGCCTTGGGTGCTGGTGCGGGTGCGCGACCACGGACCGGGTGTGGACGAGAGCGTCTTGCACCGCCTGACACAACCGTTTTTCAGAGGGGACGCCGCCAGAACCGCTGCCAACGGCTCCGGCCTGGGACTGGCCATTGTCAGCCGCACCGTGGGGCGGCTGGGGGGGCGGTTTGAACTGGCCAACAGCAAATCGGGTGGGCTGTCGGCCCACATCAAGCTGCTCAAGGCCTGATCAACAGCACCACCGCACGGGCTTCTATGCTCAGGCCTTGCCCCACCGGGCCCATGCGTTCAGCCGTTTTGGCTTTCACGTTCACGCAGCTTTGTGGCACCTCCAAAACCTGGGCAATGCGTTCGCGCATGGCCGGTTTGTAGGCCGCCAACTTGGGCGCTTGCGCCACCACGGTGCAGTCCACATTGCCAACCAGGTAACCGCAGGCCTTGACTGCCGCGAGCGCGTGGCCCAACAAAATGGCCGAATCCGCCCCCTGGTGTTGCGGGTCTGTGTCAGGAAACAGGGTCCCAATATCGCCCAAACCTGCCGCGCCCAGCAGCGCATCGGTAATGGCGTGGAGCAATGCATCGGCGTCGGAATGCCCCAGCAAGCCTTTGGCAAAAGGCACATGCACTCCGCCCAACACCAGGCGCCGGCCCGGTACCAGGGCGTGCACATCCCAGCCCTCGCCCACCCGAAAGGGCAACTGCAGCAGGCTGGATTCACTAGATCTGGTCATGGATGCGCCCTTTACGTTAACAGGAGGTTTGACGCTTGCGCAACAAGGCCTCAGCCAACACAAAATCATCTGGGTAGGTGACCTTGAAGTTTTGCGCGCTGCCCAACACCAACAATGGCCGCCCCCCCACTGCTTCGATGGCGCTGGCTTCGTCGGTGATGCCTGCAAAATTGTGTGCGGCCGCCTCGCACAGGGCGCGCTGCAAATCGCCCAAACGGAACATCTGGGGGGTTTGGGCCAACCACTTGTCGGCGCGCTCCAAGGTCTGCCCCACCCGTGGCAAGGTTTTCGCCTCTGCGGGCACCCGAGGCAACTGCAGCTTCAAAGTATCGGGCAGGGGCAAGGCCAGCAAGCCTCCGGGCAAGTCGCACCCGCTGTTTGCATGGGCCAGGCAAGTCTGAACCAAAGACTCAATTTGCGCCGGTGTGACCAGG
>JBDKEX010000029.1:0-3869 GCA_039798985.1 Pseudomonadota bacterium
CGGCCACCTGTTGGGCCTGCCACCCGGCCCGGTAAGCTTGCAGCCCTTGTTTGAGCTTGGCTTGCAGCAGGGCTTGCACCGGTGCCGGTGCGGGCTGCATGCGCTGCAGCAAAGCTTCAAAGTAGCGGAACCGCATGGGGTCGAAGTGCTGCGCACCCGCATGGCGCAAAGCCTCGATCTGGCTCTGCAAAATGGCGCCATCCTGTGCAGGGGTGCGGTCCATCATCGACTCAACCGGGGGCCTGTGACCGGTTGGTTTTGGGCACTGGCGCCATTTCCACCCGGCGGTTTTGGGCGCGGCCGGTTTCGCTGGCATTCGATGCCACGGGTTGCTCGGCCCCAAATGCGGCCGAAAACACGCGCGCCGGTGGCATGCCTTCGTCAATCAATGCCCGCGTCACCGTGAGCGCCCTTTGGGCCGAGAGCTCCAGGTTGTCGGCAAAACGGCCATGGCCCCCTTGGATGGGTTTGTCGTCGGTAAAACCGCTGACCATCAACATTTCGCTGCGTTCGCTCAAATACACCTGCAATGGGGGCACCAAGCCTTTCAGGAGCTGGCGACCGTCTGGGCGCAACTGGTCGGAATTCAGGTCAAACAGCACGCTGCCGCTGATGCCTATGCGGCCGTTGTCCAAGGTCACCCTGCCCGATGCCAAGGGAATGGCCAATGCCTTTTCCAGGGCCATGCGGCGTTGCTCCTCCAGCTGGCGCTTTTGCACTTCGGCTTCGAGGTTGGCCACCAAATCCATTTGCACCACCAGAACACCCACCAGAATCAGCACAAAAGCACCCAGCAAACCGGCCATCAAGTCGCCAAACACCGCCCAAACCGGTGCGCCGTCTTCGGCGTCGTTCCACGGGCCCATCAGGCGGTCTCCACAGCCGTTGTGGGTTGGGCACGCAAGCGGCGCAGGTCTTGCACAATGCCTTGCTGCGACGTGATGCTCAGGTCAATCACCTCGCGGGCCTGGGCCACGTAATAGGCCAACTGCTCGTCGCTGCGGGCCATGGATTGCTGCAGGGCCAACTCCATGCGCTGCAGGCAATCCACCAGCTTGTGGTTGGTGGCACCGAACTGCTGCAACCCCTGCTCAAAGGCCGCCCCCAAACTGGAAAGTTCGATGGCACCAGCGCTGACCTGCGTTGCGGCCTCTGCTGTGTGCGCGTGGTGTTGCTCCAAAGCGGCGCTGAAACGGGCGTTGGCTTGTTCCAGCACCGTTTGGGTGGCCACCACCAAAGCGTTGATTTGGGACACCAAAGCCAACCGTTCCTCGGCCGTGTGCACATCCTGTTCATTGAATTGGGCGGCTTCGCGCCGCAACTCAGCCAACACCGTGGTTGCGGCCCGGGGCACCTCAGCGACGGTTTGCATCAGGCGGTTCATGGGCGCCTCAAGCGCTGCGCCCAAGCCGGCCAGTTGCTGGGCCAAGGTGTCCATGTGCATCTGGTGCTCTTGGCGCCACCAGCCCTCAGACTCGACCCGCTTCTGGGTCAGCACCTCAAACTCGCCCAACAGGCGCGCCACTTCAGCGGTCAGGCTGGCGACCTGCGTTTGCCAACCTTCGGTCAGGCCTTGGAGTTGCAGTTGGGTTGCCTCGACCTGCCGCTGGTGCACCCGACCGGACTCTTGGGCCATGTCGCGCAGGGCGGCCTCTACCACGGGCAGCAAACTGTCGCCCGCGGCCTTGGCCCCCGCCACCAAACTTCCCTGCAGGGCCGCGCCCACCGACTCGGCCAAACCCGTGTAGGCCACCGACACCTGTTGGTGAAACTGGGTTTGCTGGACCAACAACTGGTTGCCCAGCTGGGTATGTCGTTGTTCCAGCCCTTCAATCAGCGCGGCAAGTTGTGCAGCCACCTGCGGCAGGGCCTGTGACTGGTCTTGCACAGCCTGGTAGGTGGCTTGCCGCTGGTGCACCAGCGAAAAAGCGCGAAACACGGTGTGCGTGAGCCGGTCCAGCAACCGCACCGCCTCTTGGCGTTCGCGGCGGCTGATGGTTGCCAGCAAGCCCAACGCAGCCGACGCCGCCACCCCCGCCACGGAGGTGCCAAACGACAGACCCAAGCCCTTGATGGGCGCCGACAACGCGGTGCGTATGGCCTGCAAATCGGCAGACCCCTCCAGCGCCAGCACCGCCCCTTTGAAGGTGACCACCATGCCCACAAAGGTGCCCAACATGCCGAGCATGACCAACAAACCCACCAGGTAGGGTGTGAGCGCCGGGGCGGGCAAAGCGGCGCGTTCACCCTCAATCCGCAAACGCACTGTGTTTTGCAACGGCACGGGCACCTGCTCCAGCCAAGGGCCTAGGCCGGCTGGCGGCTCAAGTGGCGCGGCCTTGATGGCCGACAGCAGCCCTTGCGTACCAGCTCGAAACTGCCTCAACTCATGCGCACCCAAACCGTACACGGCGGCAATCACACCCGTCATGACCAAAGCCAACGGATTGGCCGCACCAAAGCCCCATGCCACCCACGCCAGCACCCCCCAACCCAAGGCAAAAATGCCCCCAAATGCCCACCTGTTCATTGCGATTTATTCACCTCGTTGTTGAACGCCTCCATCAACCCCCAAATCGGCTGCATGCGCAAGTCAAGTTCGGCCAGCAAAACCTGCTGCCAAAACAGTTGGGGCTCCAGCCTTTGAGCCGGGGCTGATGTTTTCAATTGTTTTTCGATCAAGGCTGGCAAATGAGCCAGCGATTTTTGAGCTTGCACCTCCACCACCTGGGCCATTGCAGCGTCCAGCTCCACCAATTGCCTGAGCCGAGGCGACGCCCCGGCCATGGCCTGCCACACTTGGGGGCGCACTGCGGTCAATTTGGCCTCCATGAGCCGCTGCAACTCCAGCGCGTGCTTGCGCAGCAGGGCAGCATCCGCTTCGTCACCCGTTTCTTGGGGCCAACGATCGGCCTTGATGGCCGCCACCAGCCCTTGGTGCACCCGTTGCACGGTTTCATTCAAGCGGGTGAAGCGGTGGGCCGCATCAGCCACCAAAGGCGCAGGTTTGAACGCCCTCGCACTGTGACAGGCCTGGCAAGTCGCATGCAGTTTGACCGCATCAAACGCGTTCAGCCATGCACCCAGCCGCTCGGCAAGGTCTTGCGGCCCTGCCGGCTGTGGTGGCACACCCGCACCGCCGACCAAGCGGGCAAATTGTGTAGCGTTGATGGAGCGGTGCAAATACATGGTGGCAACTCGGGCCGGGGGCCAAGGTGGCGCCTGCGGCGGGAGGTAGCGATTAGAAACGATTTGAGGGCCCTTTTCCCCGGCCTCTAGAATCAAGGCCCCACTTGAGCCCACACCCAAGCCGACCGTGCCCTCCGCCACCCCATTTGCCCAGCTGGCCAGCGAACGCAGATCGGTCCGTGCGTTTTTGCCCGACCCTGTCAGTGACGAAACCTTGCTGGAACTGCTGCGCCAGGCCCGCTTGGCGCCCAGCGGAGCCAATCTTCAGCCCGGCCATTTTGTGGTGCTGCGTGGCCCCAGTCGCCAGCGCCTGACCGAACGCCTGGTACAGGCCTGGCAATCCGGGCAACAGGAAGCCGAAGACTACGGCTACTTTCCCCAGCCCATGCCCCTGGCCCTCAAACGGCGCCAGGTGGCATCGGCACAAGCGCTGTACAGCGCACTGGGCGTGGCCCGCGACGATCGGGCCGGGCGCGATGCCCACTTCGAACGCAACTTTCACTTCTTCAACGCCCCGGTGGCCTTGCTGGTGACCATGGAGCATGGTTTTGGCGCCGGGGGTTACATGGACCTGGGCATGACCCTTTATGGCCTGATGCTGGCCGCGCAGTCACATGGGTTGGCCACCTGTGCCATCGGCGCGCTCGCTTCGTACCCCGGGCTGATTCGGCAAACCCTGG
>JBDKEX010000030.1:0-3319 GCA_039798985.1 Pseudomonadota bacterium
CAACACTACAGCCCCGCCCGACAGCGCAGAAAACAGCATCCAGCCTGATCAACCCACCGCCAAAACAGCGCACAGCTGGCTGCACACGGCCCGCTTTTTGATTGAAGCCCCACAGCTGCACCATTTGCCCGCGCTGCAAGTGCCCGAAATCGCATTTGTGGGCCGGTCCAATGCCGGGAAGTCCACCTGCATCAACACTCTGACACAACAAAAGCGCCTGGCTTTTGCCTCAAAAACACCCGGCCGCACCCAAAGCATCAACTTGTTTGCTCTGGGCAAACAAGGCGCCACCGATGCCATACTGGCCGACCTGCCCGGCTATGGCTATGCCGCTGTGCCACAAGAAGCCAAGCGCCGCTGGCAGCAAGTGATGGCAAATTATTTGGTCAGCCGCCCCAACCTGCGCGGTGTGGTCATGTTGTGCGATCCGCGCCTGGGACTGACCGAGCTGGACGAAGCCCTGCTGGAGGTGATACGCCCCCGGGTAGAGGACGGCTTGGACTTTTTGGTGCTCTTGACCAAAGCCGACAAATTGACCCGCTCTGAAGCCAACAAGGCCCTGTCAATTGCGAAACTGCAAGCAGGTGGCGGCAATGCCAAGTTGTTTTCGTCTTTGAAAAAACAAGGGTTGGATGAGGTGGCCTTGACCTTGTGGGACTGGGCTCACGGTTAAGCAGCGCTGCTTCAGTGCCCCTTGCGGGGCTGTTTGTAACGCTGGTAACCCCACAGGTACTGTTCTGGGCGGCGACGAATCATCCATTCCAGCGCTTGATTGAGCTGCCCGGCAGCTGCTTCCTGGGTTTCTGCAATCGGCTCACCCACGACCTGCAACAACGGGGTCACGTGCACCACATAGCCCGCACCCCTGGGCAACCGTTCGCCCACGAGCAGCAAGGTAACCGTGTTGGGCATTCTTGCAAAACGGGCCCAAAGGGTCATGGTGTACGCCCGCAAACCAAAAAAGGGCGCCCACACCCCCATGCCAAGGGGCGGTACTTGGTCTGGCAACAGCCCCACTGCTTCGCCATTTTTTAGGGCTTGCATCAACTGCTTGACACCCGCCAAAGTGGTAGGGGCCGTGGCCAAGCCCGGGCGCTCTCGGGCACTTTCAACCACCCTGCGCCAACCGGGCTGCCGCGGCGGGCGAAACAACACATTCACCGGTTTTTTGGGGAGCCCCCCTGACGACTGAGCCCCAAAACGCTGGGCATAAGCCTGGGCAGTGACTTCAAAACACCCCAAATGAGGGGTCAACATCAACAAACCTTGCCCCTGGGCCAAAGCCATTTCAATGTGCTCCACCCCACGCCATTGCACCGGCACTGGCGCACCAAACCACAAGCGCGGCAGCTCGCAAACCAACTTGCCTGCCTCTGCAACGGCGGCGTGCTGTTGCGCGTCTGTCAGCCCGGCCTGTACGCAATTGGCCCTGAAACGGCGGCGGTAGGTGGGCGAAGCCAGCCACGCCACCCACCCCAACACGATTCCGATGGCATGGGCCAACCACAGCGGCGCCCGCGACAACCAACGAAACAACAGCAACATACCTACCCCTTGATTGGCAACAACAATCAACCTGCTCTAAAATAAAAAAATCGCCGAGTTACTGGACAACTTGCGGGCGATTCACAAATTCAGCTAAAGCGTTCGCCAAAGCACCCTTTGCCCGGCGACCGCCAGGCAGTTCTATATGGAGTGTATTCAAATGGCGAACGACTTTCTTTTTACCTCGGAATCTGTGTCTGAAGGCCACCCCGACAAAGTGGCAGACCAGATTTCTGACGCGATTCTGGACGCAATTTTTGAACAAGACCCGCGCAGCCGGGTGGCCGCCGAAACATTGACCAACACTGGCTTGGTGGTGCTGGCGGGCGAAATCACCACCAACGCGCACATGGACTACATCCAAGTAGCGCGCGACACCATCAAACGCATCGGTTACGACAACACCGAATACGGCATTGATTACAAAGGTTGCGCCGTGCTGGTGGCTTACGACAAGCAAAGCAACGACATCGCCCAGGGGGTGGACCATGCCAGCGACGATTACTTGAACACCGGCGCTGGCGACCAAGGCCTGATGTTCGGTTACGCCTGCGACGAAACCCCCGACCTGATGCCAGCGCCCATTTACTACGCGCACCGCATTGTGGAGCGGCAAGCGCAGTTGCGCAAAGACGGCCGCCTGCCTTTTTTGCGCCCAGACGCAAAAAGCCAGGTGACCATGCGCTACGTGGATGGCAAACCGCACAGCATTGACACCATCGTGCTCAGCAGCCAACACAGCCCCGAAATGAGCGATGGCAAACACATGAAGCCGGCCTTCATTGAAGCCTGCATCGAAGAAATCATCAAACCGGTGCTGCCGAAGGAGTGGCTGCAGGACACCAAGTACCTGATCAACCCCACCGGCCGCTTTGTGATTGGCGGCCCGCAGGGCGACTGTGGCTTGACCGGCCGCAAGATTATTGTGGACACCTACGGCGGCGCCTGCCCCCACGGCGGTGGCGCGTTCAGCGGCAAAGACCCGACCAAGGTGGACCGTTCTGCCGCGTACGCAGCACGCTATGTGGCCAAAAACATCGTGGCCGCCGGCCTGGCCAAGCAGTGCCAGATTCAGGTGGCTTACGCCATTGGCGTGGCCCGCCCCATGAACGTGACCGTGTACACAGAAGGCACCGGCGTGGTTTCAGACGAGCAAATTTCCAAAATCGTGAACGAGGTGTTTGACCTGCGCCCGCGAGGCATCATCCAGATGCTGGACTTGCTGCGACCTATTTACAGCAAAACCGCTGCCTACGGCCACTTTGGGCGCGACGAACCCGAGTTTACTTGGGAGCGAACTGACAAAGCACGGGTGTTGCGGGACTTGGCTGGCTTGAAATAACCCGAACAGAACGGCTATGCGCCGTTTGGCTGGCAGCAGTCAACGGCGCAGCCAGCCGGGCACCTTGAATCGAACAATCATCAGGTAGCCCGTAACATAGGTGGCCACAAACAGGGCGCAAAACGCCATAAGCACCGGGGTGTTGTCCCAGAATAAAACGGCTGGAACAGCCGTCAAAACAGTGAAACCCCACAGGTAGGGTGAGGTCTTGTTGTTCCTTCTCAGCATTTCCCTGGCATGGTCTTCATCAAGCAGGCCACGCACAATCCTGCGATAGATCAACTGGTGGAAATGCAGAGCGTCTGCCAAGCCTGGTGATTCACCCCGAGCTATTTTTCGGTAAACCGAAAACAGGGTTTCCCAGACAGGGTAAATCAGCAACAGCATGGGGAACCAAGGGGACACATTCGGGTGTCTTTGCACCAACAAAAC
>JBDKEX010000031.1:0-12661 GCA_039798985.1 Pseudomonadota bacterium
TGGACTTGTCACCCTTCAAACTGCCACGCGGCTTGCTGCACCTATTGCCACCGGTCGAACGGGTGGCGTCCGGGTTGCTCGCCCCCATGGGGCAAGGTGTGGAACCAGCCCAACCCAAGCCGACCACCGGGGGCATCCAGGTCAGCTGGGCCCGCCACCTGGACGAAGTTCGCCAAGCCCAACGCTTGCGTTACCAGGTGTTTGCCCAAGAAATGGGTGCGCATCTGCCCAACACCCTGCCGGGGCACGACATTGACCTGTTTGACGACTATTGCGAGCACTTGCTGGTGCGCAGTGTTGATAACGGTGAAGTCATAGGCACCTACCGCGTGTTAACGCCAGCCCAGGCACGCCGCGTCGGCAGTTTTTACAGCGACACCGAATTTGATTTGACACGCTTGCGCAGTTTGCGCGAACGCATGGTGGAACTGGGCCGCAGCTGCGTGCATGCCGATCACCGCCATGGCGGCGTCATCATGGCTTTGTGGGGCGCGTTGGCGGGGTTCATGTCGCGCAACCAACTCGACACCATGATAGGCTGCGCGAGCATACCCATGCAGTACCAAGGCCCCCATGGCATGGTGGGGGGCGGGCACGCAGCTGCCAGCATATGGCGCCAAGTGCGCGAGAAACACATGGCCTCAATCGAATACCACGTGCGCCCCCGTTTGCCCCTGCCGGTAGAAAACCTGGACGACACCATGGACGTGGCGCCGCCAGCCTTGATCAAGGGCTACCTCAAGCTGGGGGCCAAAGTTCTGGGCGCGCCTGCCTGGGACCCAGATTTCAACGCCGCCGACTTGCCTATGATGATGCGGTGGACCGACTTGCCGGCCCGTTACCGCAAGCACTTTTTGGGTTGAAAGTGACGCAGTGCTGTCACAAATACGTCACACGACCGACCAATAATGCATGGAAATCGGCACGGTTGAAAGCACACTGGATTTCATGAGTACGCACACTTCGAACGGCAAGGTCCCCTTTTTGGACCGAGACCTCAGCATTCTTGCTTTCAATGAACGGGTGCTGGATTGGGCCCGCCGTGCCGAGGTGCCGCTGTTGGAGCGATTGCGTTACCTGTGCATTGTGTCGTCCAACTTGGACGAGTTTTTTGAGGTGCGATTTGCGCCTCAGCTGGCAGCCCACCTGACGAACGAGCAACGCGGCTCGGTAACCGCCGAGACCTTTGCCCAGGTGGCGGCCAAGGTGCACCAAGTGGTGGCAGACCAATACGCCATTTACAACGATGGTTTGCTCCCCTTGCTGGAGAAAAGAGGCATCAAAGTGTTGGCGCACGGAGAACGCAACCCGCGCCAGCGCCGGTGGGTAAAAGATTTTTTTGCCCGCGAGGTTCAACCCCTGCTGTTGCCCATTGGCTTGGACCCATCGCACCCGTTTCCCCAGGTGGCCAACAAGTCGCTCAATTTCATTGTTCGGCTGAGTGGCAAAGACGCTTTTGGTCGGGAAAACGAGGTCGCGATTGTCAAAGTGCCGCGGGCCTTGCCACGTTTTATCCGCATGCCTGGGGTCAAGGGCTCCAAGCAGCAGCACTTTGTGTCCATATCCAGTGTGATCCGGGCGCACTTGGGCGAGCTCTTTCCCGGTCGGCAAGTCACGGAGTTTTCACAGTTTCGCGTCACCCGGCACTCTGATTTGGCGGTCGATGAAGAAGAGGTCAAAAATCTTCGCACCGCTTTGCGTTTGGGGCTGCAGCAGCGCCACTACGGCCAGGCTTTGCGCCTGGAGGTGTCGGCCGGTTGTTCCGAGTTTTTGGCCTATTTTTTGCGCAAGCAATTTGCCTTACCGGCAGAGTGCCTGTTCCGGGTGCCGGGCCCAGTGAACCTGGTCCGTATGAACCAGTTGATCGACATGGTCGACGCTCCCGCCTTGCGTTTTGACAAGTACCAACCCGGTTGGCCTGCGCAACTCCACCCGGGGCAGTCGTTTTTTGAACGGCTCAAGCAGGGCGATGTATTGATACACCAGCCCTACGAAAGCTTTGACGCCGTGCTGGCGTTTTTGCGCGAAGCGGTGGAAGACCCCAACGTTTTGGCGATCAAGCAAACCATTTACCGCACCGGCAGCAAAGGCGAAATGGCCGACTTGTTGCGAGAAGCCGTTCGGCGGGGCAAAGAAGTCACGGCGGTGGTGGAGCTCAAGGCCCGCTTTGATGAGGAAGCCAACATCAACTACGCGGAGCTGCTTGAGTCGGTGGGGGCGCAGGTGGTGTACGGGGTGGTGGGGCTGAAAACACACGCCAAAATGTTGCTGATCACTCGGCGTGAGGCCGGGCAAATCAAGCGCTATGCGCATTTGTCCACGGGCAACTACAACCCCGGCACCGCTCGCCTCTACACCGATTTGAGTTACCTGACCGCCGACGACGCACTCACCGCCGATCTGGACCAGATCTTTTTGCATTTGGCCAGCCAGAACCGCTTGCCCAAATTGAACAAGGCCATGATTGCGCCTTTTCACTTGCACAAGGCCATGGTCGAGCGCATTGAGGCGGCTGCCGATGCCGCCAAAAAAGGGCTGGACGCCCGTATTGTGCTCAAGATGAACGCCTTGACCGACGAACCGTTGTGCCGAGCGCTGGCGCTGGCTTCGCAGGCGGGCGTGAAAATTGATGTGATTGTTCGCGGCGCTTGTATTTTGGCCTCGGGCGTGCCGGGCGCAACGGACAACCTGCGCATCCGCTCGGTGATAGGGCGCATGCTGGAGCACAGTCGCGTGTCGTACTTCCGGGTGGGTGACCGCGAAGACCTCTGGCTCTCCAGCGCCGATTGGATGAACCGCAATATGTTGCGCCGGATTGAACTGGCCTGGCCCGTGACCGACCCCGTCCTACGGCACCGGGTGCTGGACGAATGCATCAACTTGTATTTGCAAGACAACCGAGACGCTTGGCTGCAACAACCCGACGGCAGTTATGCGGTGGCGCCTGCCCTGAACCCATCGGGCAAAGGGCGAACCGCCAACTCGCAATCGGCACAAGCCACTTTGATGGCGCGCTACGGCAGCAAGGGATAACAGCGATGGACTTGATTTTGTGGCGCCACGCCGAAGCAGAAGACCTGGCAGAAACCGATGACGGTTGCAACGCGGATTTGTCCCGGCACTTGACCCCCAGGGGCGAAAAACAGGCCGCTCGCATGGCCGCCTGGCTGGATCGGCAGCTTCCGCAGGGCGTGCGGGTTTGGAGCAGCCCGGCCGTGCGCGCAGAACAAACCGCCTTTGCCCTGAAACGCAAATACGTCAAGCGGGAGGAGCTTTCCCCTGACCGCACGGCCGATGACCTGCTGGAGCTGGTGCAATGGCCGCAAGGCCGGCATGCGGCCTTGGTGGTTGGGCATCAGCCCACCCTTGGCAAGGTCATTGCCCGTTTGTTGAACCTGAAAGATGAAGACTGCTCGGTAAAAAAAGGAGCCGTTTGGTGGTTGCGTCAGCGCCAGCGCGATGGCCAGCAGCAAACGGTGTTGTTGACGGTGCAGAGCCCCGAATTTTGGTGACCTTTGCGCATCAGCGCATGTCCACAACCAGTTTCCAATCGGTCTTGGCCCAAGCGGCAACTTCTTCCTCCACCAACCAAGCCGATTGCGGGTATTGCTTGGACCAACCCGGCGCTGTGGTCAAGCGGAAAGTCCGGTTCTTGTAACTCAGGCGCAGCGCGGCCACATCGGGGTCCTTGCGGGCATGGCACAGCAACACCGCCAAACGCAGGCTCAGCAGCTGTTTTGCAAACAATTCATCTGTCAGCGCTGTTTCAAGCTTGCGCAATTTGCCGCGTTGACCCAGCACCAGTTGGCTCATGCGGTGCAGTTCCGGCATCGAAAACCCCGGCGCATCGGCGTGGTCCAAAATATAAGCCCCGTGGCGGTGCGCGTCGGCGTGCGATATGTGGGTCCCAATCTCGTGCAAGTGGGCTGCCCAGGCCAGTTTTTGTGAATAGCGCCCGTTCAAGGGGTCGGGCGTGGCCACTTGCGAAAAAAGGCCGGTGCTCACAGTGCCCACTCGTTGCGCCTGCAAGGTGTCAATCGAGAACCTTTCACACAGCCAGCCCACGGTTCTTTCGCGCACATCGGTACTGTCAGTTTGGCGGTCAATCAGGTCGTACAGCGCCCCCTGCCGCAATGCGCCCAGTGCGCGGTGCATTTGCGGCAGTTCAAACAGGTCAAACACCGCTCGCATCACGGCCAGGCCACCGCCCAAAACCGCCCGACGTTCTTCTTTGATGCCGTCGAGTCGCAACTCGTCCACATGGCCCGCGCGCAACAACTTGTCGGTCAGCCAGTCCAGGCCTTCACGGGTGATGAGCTCAGGCTGCCAACCGTTGGCGCTCAAAACTTCGGCCACCGCCCCTGCTGTGCCAGATGAACCGTAGGCCACCTCCCATTCAGAACGGCCAAAGGTGTCCAGTGCCTCGTCCAGCACCGCTTTGGCAGCAATGACAGCGGTGTGCATCAAAGCCGGGGTGACCGCACCTTGCGGAAAATACCGCACCGACCACGACACACTGCCAAGTCGGTAACTTTCAACCCGCTGCGATGTGAAGCCCTGACCCAAAATCACTTCGGTGGAACGGCCGCCAATATCGATCACCAAACGTTTTTCGTCGGATTGGGGCAGCAGGTGCGACACCCCTTGGTAAATCAGGCGCGCTTCTTCGTGGCCCGACACCACCTCAATCGGAAACCCCAGTATTTGCTGCGCCTTGTGCAAGAACTCGTCACGGTTGCGCGCTTCACGCAGTGTTTGCGTGGCCACGGCGCGCACTTGTTGTTTTTTGAACCCGTGCAGACGCTCGGCAAAACGGGCCAGGCATTCCCACCCCCGTTGCATGGCCGCCAAACTCAGGTTTTTGGACTCGTCCAAACCGCTGCCTTGTCGCACGCCTTCCTTCAGGTATTCCACACGTTCTATGTGGCCCGAGTCGTAGCGCCCAATCTCCAAGCGAAAGCTGTTGGATCCCAAATCCACCGCAGCCAGTAAGGTTCCGTTTTGCATGCCAAGTACTTTCAAGGGCATTCAGCATACCACCGCCACCCAGCACACTTGTGACAGGTTCCGATAGACTTCTGTCATATGAATGTCACATATATTTCTTAAAGTTGCGCCAGTTCTTGCAACCGACCGAAAAGGCAAACCATGAAACGAACTTTTCTTAAAACCATTGCAGCCGTCGCATTCGCTGGCATGGCCTTCACTGGCGCGGCTGTTGCCGCTGACATCACTGGCGCGGGCGCTACTTTCCCATACCCCATGTACGCCAAGTGGGCTGAAGCCTACAAAAAGGAAACCGGTGTGGGCCTGAATTACCAATCCATCGGCTCTTCCGGCGGTGTGCGTCAAATTCGCGCCAAAACCGTGACCTTCGGTGCAACTGATGCCCCGGTTCCTGGGGCAGAGCTGGACAAAGACGGCATGGTGCAATTCCCGGCCATCATTGGAGGCACCGTTCCAGTGATCAATCTGGAAGGCTTCAAGCCAGGTGAGCTGCGCGTAACCGGCCCCGTGCTGGCTGAAATGTTCATGGGCAAAATCAGCAAATGGAACGATCCCAAGCTGGCCGCACTGAACCCAGGCAAGACCCTGCCAGACCAGATCATCACCGTGGTGCACCGGGCTGACGGGTCCGGCACCACCTACAACTGGACCGACTACCTCACCGCCGTTAGCAAAGAATGGGCCGACACCGTGGGCCGTGGCAACGCCGTCAAATGGCCAGCTCCCACCTCGGTGGGCGGCAAAGGCAACGAAGGCGTGGCCGCCAACGTGACCCGCCTCAAGGGCGCTTTGGGCTACGTGGAATACGCCTACGTCAAGAAAAACAACATGAACTTCATGCAACTGCAAAATGCCGACGGCAAATACGTCAGCCCTGACGACGCCACTTTTGCGGCCGCAGCGGCGGGTGCCGATTGGTTCAGCGCGCCGGGCATGGGCATTTCCATGGTCAACGCCAAGGGCGCCAACAGCTGGCCTGTTTCCACGGCATCGTTTATCCTCATGTACAAACAGCCAAGCGACAAAGCCGCCTCGGGCGAAGCGCTCAAGTTTTTTGACTGGGCGTTTGCCAAGGGCAAGCAACTGGCCGCCGAACTTGACTATGTACCCCTGCCCGACAGTTTGACCGCCCAAATTCGCAGCAAGGTGTGGAGCCAAATTGCCAAGTAAAGCGGTTTTGACTTGAAGGTTGGGTTGGCCGTCCGCTCAAGGTTTTAAACGCTGGAGCGGACGTGCCGTTGGGCCATTGGCTGGCTGCCTTTGAATCACTTGAAGTCTCTCATGAACTTGGAAACCACCATGGGTTCACCGCCAATCTCTGAAGCCAATGGCACCGAAAGCATGGCGTCCATCGCCAAGCGGCAGCGCATTCAGGATTTTTTCTTCCATCGGGTCACCCAGGCTTTTTCGCTGCTGGTGCTGGTGGCGCTGTTGGGCATCATCGTGTCGCTGTGGGTCAATGCTTGGCCCACATTTCAAAAATTCGGCCTTCGTTTTGTGACCTATGTTGAGTGGGACATCATCAACGAAGAGTTCGGTGCCGCCATTGCCATTGTGGGCACCTTGCTGAGCGCCGGTATTGCCATGCTGATCGCCGTGCCTCTGGCCTTTGGCATCGCACTTTTCCTCACAGAAACCTGCCCCACATGGGCGCGCCGCCCCTTGGGCACGGCCATTGAACTGCTGGCAGCTGTGCCGTCTATTATTTACGGCATGTTCGGTTTGTTTGTTTTCGCGCCGTTGTATGCCGACTTCGTTCAGGTGCCCTTGCAGTCCATTCTGGGCAGCATGCCGCTTGTGGGCTGGCTGTTTGGCGGAGCACCCAACGGAACCGGCATTTTGGCTGCCGGCATCGTCTTGGCTTTTATGGTGTTGCCGTTTGTGGCCGCTGTAATGCGCGATGTGTTTGAAATCGTACCCCCCATACTTCGCGAATCGGCCTACGGCCTCGGCTGCACCACCTGGGAAGTGGTGCGCAAGGTGGTATTGCCCTACACCAACAAAGGCGTGATTGGCGGCGTGATGTTGGGCTTGGGGCGGGCACTGGGCGAAACCATGGCGGTCACTTTTGTTATTGGCAACGCCAACCGCTTGCCCACCTCGTTGTATTCGCCAGGCACATCCATTGCCTCCACCTTGGCCAACGAATTTGGTGAGGCCGCCGATTTCCATCTTTCCACCTTGTTTGCGCTGGGCTTTTTGCTTTTTGTCATCACCTTTGTGGTGTTGGCCTTGGCCAAGCTGCTGATTTTGCGCACCGAAAAAGCGAAGGGGCTGTGACCATGGACATGAACCTTGTGTTGTACCGGCGCCGGCAATTTGCCAACCGTGTGGGATTGACGCTTTCCATGGGCGCTATGGCGGTGGGTTTGGCGGTGTTGGTGTGGATTTTGGTGGTGCTGGTGGGCAACGGTTTGTCTGCTGTGGACTGGAACATGTTCACCCAAGACACCCCCGCGCCGGGCACCGATGGCGGTGGGCTGCGCAACGCCATTGTGGGCAGTCTCATGATGTTGGGCCTGACCGTGTTGGTTGCCACGCCGGTGGGTGTATTTGCCGGTGTTTACCTGGCTGAGTACGGTGACACCAGCAAAACAGCCAGCCTCACCCGTTTTGTGACAGACATCATGCTGTCGGCACCATCGATTGTGCTGGGCTTGTTCGTTTATGCCATTGCCGTGGCCACGGTTGGCGGGTTTTCGGGGTATGCCGGCAGTTTGGCCCTGTCGCTGATTGCCATACCCGTGGTGGTGCGAACCACCGAGAACATGTTGAGGCTGGTACCGGGCAGTTTGCGCGAAGCCGCTTTTGCCTTGGGTGCGCCTCGCTGGAAAGTGGCCACGTTTGTGACCTTGCGCGCAGCCAAAAGCGGTGTGATGACCGGCCTGTTGCTGGCGGTGGCCCGCATCAGTGGTGAGACCGCTCCCTTGCTGTTCACCGCGCTCAACAACCAGTTTTTCAATGCCGACATGACCAAGCCCATGGCCAACTTGCCGGTGGTGATTTTCCAATTTGCCATGAGCCCCTACGACAACTGGGTCCGGCTGGCCTGGGGCGGTGCCTTGCTCATCACGTTGACCGTGTTGTTGCTCAATGTGCTGGCACGTGTGTATTTCCGCGAAAAGGTAGCGAAATGACCGAAATCAAAACAACAAATGCCCTAGAGGTGAAAAACCTCAACTTCTTTTATGGCAAGTTTCAGGGCCTCAAAAACATCAACCTCAACGTTGTCGAGAAGAAGGTCACGGCGTTCATCGGGCCGTCGGGTTGCGGCAAATCGACCTTGCTGCGCACGCTCAACCGCATGTACAGCCTCTACCCGGGGCAACGTGCCGAGGGGGAAATCAGCTTTTACGGCCAAAATATCTTGGACCCCAAGCAGGACTTGAACCTCTTGCGTGCCCGTATTGGCATGGTGTTTCAAAAACCCACGCCTTTTCCCATGTCCATTTTCGACAACATCGCGTTTGGGGTGCGTTTGTACGAAAAAATCTCCAAAGGTGAAATGGAAGACCGGGTGGAATGGGCCTTGACCAAGGCGGCATTGTGGAACGAGGTCAGGGACAAACTCAACCAAAGCGGCCTCAGTTTGTCCGGTGGGCAGCAGCAGCGTTTGTGCATTGCGCGCAGCGTCGCCGTCAAACCCTCGGTGCTGCTGTTGGATGAGCCCACCTCGGCGCTCGACCCCATCTCCACCGGCAAGGTGGAAGAGTTGGTCCACGAGCTCAAGGCCGACTACACCATCGCCATCGTGACCCACAACATGCAGCAGGCTGCGCGTTGCAGCGACTACACCGCTTACATGTACCTGGGCGAATTGATGGAATACGGTGACACAGAGCAGATTTTCTTCAAGCCCAAGCGCACGGAAACAGAAGACTACATCACAGGAAGGTTTGGTTGATCATGGGTGACAAACATCTCTCCAGCCAGTTCGATGCGGAACTGAACCAAATTTCCAGCCAAGTGCTGGAAATGGGTGGCATGGTGGAAAACCAATTGCAGCAAGCCTTGTATGCCTTGCAGCACCACAGCGTGGAAACCGCAGACGAAGTCCTCCAAATTGAAAACCGGGTCAACCGGCTCGAAGTGGACATTGATCACAACATTTCGTCCATCATTGGCCGGCGCCAACCCACGGCACGCGACCTGCGCTTGTTGATTGCGGTGTCCAAAATCACCGCCAACCTGGAGCGTGCCGGAGACGAGGCTGCCCGAATAGCACGCACCCTCAGAACCGTGATCGCGAACGGCGCGCCGCGCAATTTGCCCACGTCCGAGCTGCATGTTTCCGCACAACTGGCTTCGGGTTTGCTGCGCAAGAGCCTGGACGCGTTCGCAAGGCTGGATGTGGACATGGCTCTGGCGATCATCAAAGAGGACGACCACATTGATGCGGAGTACGAGGGGTGTTTGCGCAAGCTGATCACTTACATGATGGAAGACCCCCGTTTGATTTCGCCCAGTTTGAACCTGTTGTTCTTGGCCAAGGGCATTGAACGCATAGGCGACCACGCGAAAAACATTGCTGAATCCATTATTTACGTGGTCAAAGGAACCGACATCCGCCACACCACCCTGGAACAGCGAGAGGCCGCCGTCAAATGAGAAAACTGCCTCGAGTGCTGGTGGTGGAAGACGAACCCGCCATTGCTGAATTGATTGCAGTCAACTTGCGTCACAACGGCTTTGCACCCACGGTGGTTTTTGATGGTGCGGCCGCACAAGTGGAAGTGGACGCCGTGTTGCCCGACGTGATTTTGCTCGATTGGATGCTCCCGGGTGAAAGCGGGGTGCAGTTGGCCAAACGCTGGCGTCAAAACGAACGGACCAAAACGGTGCCGTTGATCATGCTGACGGCCCGCACTGAGGAGTCCGACAAAGTGCAGGGGTTGGACGCGGGCGCAGACGACTATGTGACCAAACCCTTTTCGACCCAGGAATTGCTGGCCCGCTTGCGGGCTGTGTTGCGCCGTCGCGCACCCGAAATCTCGAGCGATACCGTGCAAGCCGGTACTTTGAGTCTGGATGCGGCCACCCACCGGGTGACCTTGGACGGACGGGAACTCAAACTCGGTCCGACAGAGTTCAAATTGCTTCACTACTTCATGAAACACCCTGAACGCGTGCACACACGCGGTGTCTTGCTCGATCGCATTTGGGGTGATCACGTTTTTATTGAAGAGCGCACGGTGGATGTGCATATCAAGCGTTTGCGCGAGGCTTTGGGCGCAGCAGGCGAAATGATTGAAACCGTGCGGGGGGCAGGTTACCGCCTGGCAGCCCAACACGCCACCGCACCGCACAAAAGTGGTTTGACCGAACCTGCGCCAGTCTCCGCATGATCCGACGTCCGCTTGAGCTTGGCGTTTTGACCCTGGCCTGCGGTTGGCTGGCATTGTCTTATTCCAACTCCTCGTGGTCGGGGTTGGTGGGCGCTGTGGTGGGTTCGGTGGTGTGGGTGGTGTGGGACAACATCCGGGCTGTGCGTGTCCTGAAATGGTTGCGCACCGGCCGTCCCGAGGGGTCGCCCGAAGTCTCGGCAGTGTGGGCCGAGGTGGTGGAACGCTCCCGGCGCGGTTTGCAGGCCATGGACCGCAGAGTGCGCAAGAGCGAAACACGGCTCGATGAGTTTTTGGCGGCCATTCAAGCGTCGCCCAATGGCGTGGTGTTGCTGGGCAAGGGCGACACCATTGAGTGGTGCAACCACACGGCCGCACAGCATTTGGGTTTCGACCCCAAACGAGATTTGCATCAAATCATTCGCAACTTGGTGCGCAACCCTGTTTTCACCAATTACCTCAAATTGGGTCAATTTGACGCCCCTATCGAGATAGATGGGCGCCAAACCTTCCCAGGGCAGCAGCTGAAAATCTCTGTTCAGGTGCACCCTTATGGCAAGGCCAGAAAGCTTTTGTTGTCCCGTGACGTAACGGCCTTGCAATTGGCCGAGGCCATGCGGCGCGACTTCGTGGCCAATGTGTCGCACGAAATTCGAACCCCCTTGACGGTGGTGAGCGGTTTTGTAGAAACCATGTTGAATCTGGACCTGAATGGCGAAGAGCGCCGCAAGTACTTGGATTTGATGCATGTGCAGGCGCAGCGCATGCAAACGCTGGTCAGCGATTTGCTCACGCTGTCCCGATTGGATGGCAGCCCCTTGCCCGGCGCTTCTGAGTGGGTCTCGGCCACGTCTTTGCTGCAGCAGGTGGTGGAAGAAGCCAGGGCTTTGTCCAACGTGACCGCATCGGGGCAACACCACATTCAAGCCGATGCACCGGAAAATTTCCAAATTGCCGGCTCTCGCAGTGAACTCCACAGCGCCATGTCGAATTTGCTGAGCAATGCAGTGAGATACACCCCAAAAGGGGGCACCATTGTGACCGGCTGGTATGTGACCGCCGCAGATGGGGCGGAGTTTTATGTGTCCGATACCGGCCTCGGCATTGCGCCCGAGCATTTGCCGCGCCTGACCGAGCGTTTTTACCGCGTGGACCGCAGCCGCTCCCGCGAAACCGGGGGCACTGGGTTGGGGTTGGCCATCGTCAAGCACGTGGCCCAGCGCCACGGCGGGCAGGTTTCAGTTGAAAGCGAAGTGGGGGTGGGCTCCACCTTTCGCATCCGCTTGCCAGCAAGCCGTATCTTGCTCGCCCCGGCTTGACCCACAGGTCGTGGCCTCAGCCGCCGCGCTGAAGCACCAAAAGGTATTCGCGGTTGTCACGCAAACGCGGTACGCTGGCACGCAAGGTCCAGCCTTGGGTCTCCAGCTCACTGCGTCTGGGTTCAAACGCCACAGGGCTGATGACCAGCCGCGTACAGCTCTCTGCCGGGGTTTGCTCTTGTCCAAGGCGCTGCAGTTGCAAGCCGCCATGGTAGATCAAGCCCGTGATTTGCGGGGCATTCAGCCCGTGTACCGCAACACAAGCGCCCGGCGGTATGTGGCTGGCTATTCGTCGGGACATAGACGCCAAACCCATGCCATGGTTGAGCAAGGGCAGCCACAAAGTCAGCAGCAACAGCCAGCACAAAGTGATGCCCGATGCAGACAGCACCAAGCTTTTCCACAAAGCAGGTTGGTGTTTGCCGATGCGCCAACGCATGACCGCCAGCCAAGCCAATGTTGCGAGCAGTGCGGGTATAAAAATAGCCCAAGAGAAAGAGTCTTGGAACCCCGGAGCCAGTTTTGCCACGTTGGCTGCGGGTTTGGCGGGTATGCCGGTTTGCATGGCCACCCACATCACCCAAATAACCAAAGCCAGGAGGCTAAAAAACAGAAGCGCAAACCAGTCGATCAACGCAGTGATGTTGCGACTCAACGTTGGCAGGGCAAACGCGGCCAAACAAGCCATGCCCGGCAAGGCCATCAGCAAAGCCCGGTCACTGCCCCCCAACAACCAGCTGGAGCCGAGGCCCGCCAAGGCAAACCACAATGGAAGGGCAATGTGCGCGCTTCCCAAATGGGTGCGCCAACGCCAAAGTGTCCACAAAGCCAAAGGCCAAACAGGCCAGGCAAACCAAGCCAGCAAGTGCCCCATGGCAAGCCACGGCTCCATTTGCAGCCAGGCGTCCATATCGGCCCACACCTCCACCCTGCGTGGCAATTCCAGTTCCCAGGCCAGAGCCGCGGCCACCAGTGTGCCCGACAGCGCCCACA
>JBDKEX010000032.1:0-4019 GCA_039798985.1 Pseudomonadota bacterium
ACTGCACTGGGCAACATCACGCTTCCCACCGCGACACCCCCAGCCAACATTCCCAGTTCTGATCTGAGCATTCCCATCACCTTGGTGGACCAGAGTGGGGCTCCCACGCTGACCCAATTCGGCAGCAAGTTTGGCGTGTTTGAGTTACAACAAGATGGTTACACCTCGGGGGAACTGACAGGCATCGACATCGGCGAAAACGGTGTCATCATGGCACGCTACTCAAATGGTGTCTCTATGGCGGAGGGGCAGGTCGCGCTGGGCAATTTCCGCAACTTGCAGGGTTTGCAGCCGATCAACGGCGGCTATTGGAGTGAGACTTACTCCTCCGGTGCTGTGGTTTTGGGGGGGCCGCAGGAAGGGCGTTTGGGCCTGCTGCGTCAAAGTGCGTTGGAGGAGTCAAACGTTGACATGACGCAGGAACTGGTGGCCATGATCGTGGCCCAGCGCGCGTACCAGGCCAACGCCCAGACCATCAAGACGCAGGACCAGATTCAGCAGACCTTGGTCAACTTGCGTTAAGCGACAACTTCTGCTTCGATTGAACCAAAGGCACCGCCATGGACCGCGTTATTTACACCACTTTGTCGGGCGCCAGCGCGGCGATGCACCGCCAGCAGGTGTTGTCGCACAATTTGGCCAACGTCAATACCACAGGGTTCAGGGCCGAGATGGCCACTTTTCGAGCGGTGCCGCTGCGTGGCGAAGGCGCCAGCACCCGGGTGTTTGCGATGGAGGCCACGGCGGGCCATTTGGACACACCCGGCACGGTTCAGACGACGGGCCGGCCGTTGGATGTGGCAGCCTCGGGGCAGGCCTACTTTGCGATACAGGGGTTGGATGGCAACGAAGCCTACACACGTGCGGGCGCGTTGCAGGTGTCCAGCACTGGCGCTTTGGTGGGGCACGGGGGCTTGCCGATGATGGATACGGGAGGGGCGCCGATCACCGTACCGGCCAATGCGCAACTGGCGATTGGGGTGGACGGGACGATCAGCGCCAAGGTGGGAAACGAGCCTGTGCAGGCTTTGGGGCGTTTGAAAATGGTGACGCCAAACGAGGCATTGCGACTCAAACGCGGCGAGGATGGCCTGTTTCGCAGCACCGACGGTCAGCCTTTGCCTCAGGACCCGGCAGCTCGCCTCACGGACGGGGCATTGGAGGGTTCCAACGTGAACCCGATTGAAGCCATGGTGGGCATGATTGCCGTGGCACGACAGTTTGAAGTGCAGATGCGTATGCTGCAAAACGCCGAGAAAAACGACCAAACCGCCGCCCAGTTGCTGGGCATGAATGGTTGAAGCAATTCGCTTGAAGCCTTGACATAAGGAGCACGAACATGATCAATTCCTTGCAAATCGCCAAGACTGGCATGCAGGCCCAGCAAACCCAGCTGGACGTGATCTCTCACAACTTGGCCAACGTGTCCACTTCCGGCTTCAAGCGTGGAACCGCGGTGTTCGAGGACTTGATTTACCAAAATCTCCGCCAAGTGGGGGCCAACACCAACGAGCAGACCGAGCTGCCCACCGGCTTGCAAATAGGCCTGGGCGTGCGCACCGTGGCCACTGCCCGGTCATACACCCAAGGCAGCTTGCAGCAAACCAGCAACAACCTGGATGTGGCGATCAATGGCAACGGGTTTTTCCAGGTGGAAATGCCTGACGGCACCACCGCGTACAGCCGCGATGGCAATTTCAAGGTCAACGCCCAAGGCCAACTGGTGACTTCGGCGGGCTACCGAGTGGTGGGCGGCGTGACCATACCGGTACAAGCGCGCAGTGTGACCATAGGCAACGATGGCGTGGTCACCGTGACGGTACCGGGCAGCACCCAACCCCAGCAGGCTGGCGCGATTGAATTGGCCACATTTGTCAACCCCGCAGGGCTGGAACCGCGGGGTCAGAATTTGTTCACTGAAACCCCGGCCTCTGGCACGCCCACCACGGGGGCTCCCGGCTCGGAGGGCCTGGGCAATGTGATGCAGGGCTATGTGGAAAGCTCGAACGTGAACGTGGTGCAAGAGTTGGTCAACATGATTCAAACACAGCGCGCCTATGAGATGAATTCCAAGGCCATCCAGACGTCGGATCAGATGCTGCAAAAACTTTCGCAGCTCTAAGCCAGGTAACTTTGACTTGAACCAATGGAGCTGACAATGCGCCCGACTCAAACAGGTGTGGTCAAAGCGATGGGCCCTGTGCGGTGCCTGCTGTGTATTGCAGTGGTGGGTTCGCTGGTGGGTTGCAATACCTTGTCCCGCGTGCCCGAGGTGGATTTGGCCCAGGTGCCCGATGAGCCGCCCATCAGTGCTGGAATGCGCCAGGGCGCAGCCCCTGCGGCGGGTGGTTTGTACAGCACAGCCTCCTTCAGGCCGGGGTTTGAAGACAACCGGGCACGCCTGGTGGGCGATTTGCTCACCATACAAATCACTGAAAGCCTGCAGGCCAGCCAGGCTTCTACCTCGAACGCGTCAAGAACCACCAATTTGAATGCCGGGGTCAGCGCTTTGCCCTTTGCCTCGTCCCGTTTGGTGGGGCGTTTGGGTGCCAACGCAACCACAGAAAACAGCTTGGACGGCAGCGGGACCACCACGGCGGTCAACAGCTTTGAAGGGGTGGTAACTGCCACGGTGGTTCAGGTCATGCCCAATGGCCATTTGGTGGTGGTGGGCGAGAAGCAAATCGGTGTCAATCAGAATGTGGATGTTCTGAAATTCTCTGGCACGGTGGACCCGCGTTCGATTGGGGCCCGCAATGTTGTGTCGTCGTCTCAGGTGGCCAATTTGCGTGTGCTTAACCGCGGGCGCGGTGCGCAGAACGATGCGCAAACATATGGCTGGCTTTCCCGGTTCTTTTTAACGCTTTCGCCGTTCTAAAGTTTTCCGACAATCGGTTCACGAGGTGAAACCTTATGAACCGATTGATCAACATCCCCTTTCTTCGTACGCTGCTGGTCCTGACAGGTCTCTGTCTGGGGGGGCTTCAGCTGGGCCACGCTGCCCGCATCAAGGATGTGGCGGCCGTGCAGGGGGTGCGCTCCAACCAGCTCACGGGTTATGGCTTGGTGGTGGGTTTGGACGGCACGGGCGATCAGTCGTCCCAGATGCCTTACACCGCGCAAAGCCTGAACAACTATTTGCAGCAGATGGGCATCAACCTGCCACCGGGCACGGCGGCGCAACCCAAAAACATTGCGGCAGTTTTGGTCACGGCGCAGCTGCCGGCTTTTGCCCGGCCCGGGCAGGCAATAGACATCACCGTCAGCTCCATAGGCAACGCCAAGTCCTTGCGCGGCGGTACGTTGATCACCACGCCCCTGCGCGGGGTGGACGGCCAAATTTATGCTTTGGCGCAAGGCAACTTGCTGGTGGGTGGCGCGGGCGCGTCTGCCGGCGGCAGCAGCGTGCAGGTGAACCACTTGAGTGCCGGGCGCATTCCGGGTGGCGCACAAGTGGAGCGCGCGGTGGCCACCCCATTTTTGGTGGGTGACTCTCTGGAGTTGGGGTTGAATGCCGCAGATTTTCAGACTGCGCGTCGAGTGGCCCAAGCCATCAACCAGGCCAAGGGCGCGGGCACTGCACAAGCGCTGGACGGCCGTGTGGTGCGCGTCAAAACCCCTGCCGGATCTGACGACCGGGTGGCGTTTTTGGCAGACATTGAGGACCTGTCTTTGGACTTGCCAACGCCGGTGGCCAAGGTGATTGTGAACTCGCGCACAGGGTCGATTGTCATGAACCAGGCGGTTTCGGTGGGCACTTGCGCCGTGGCCCACGGGAATTTGTCGGTCAGCATCAATTCCACACCCCAAGTGAGCCAGCCGGGGGCTTTTGCGCCTCCCGGTGCTCAAACCGTGGTCACTGAAAAGGCCGACATCAAAATCAGCCAATCGGGCGGTAACCTGCTCACGATTGAGGGCGCGCCCAAGTTGGCCGACGTGGTCAAGGCGCTCAACGCTATAGGGGCATCGCCGCAGGATTTGGTGTCGATTTTGCAAGCCATCAAAGCCGCTGGCGCGCT
>JBDKEX010000033.1:0-8873 GCA_039798985.1 Pseudomonadota bacterium
TTTTTCCAGAAAGGCGCATGGGTTTTCAGGTAGTCCATCAAAAACTCGCAGGCCTTGAAGCTCTCACCCCGGTGAGCAGAAATCACCGCCACCAACACAATTTGATCGAGCGGCTGCAAAACACCCACGCGGTGAATCACCCGAGCGCCCAAGATGTCGAAGCGTTCAAACGATTGGGCAATCATGCCTTCTATGGCTTTTTCGGTCATGCCCGGGTAGTGCTCCAGCTCCATTGACTGAACCGGCAGTCCGTCGTTGCGGTCGCGCACCGTTCCCACGAATGCGCACACCGCCCCCACACCCGGCTGCCCCGACCGAAGCAACGCCACTTCAGCGTTCAAGTCAAAATCTTCGGTTTGAATGGAAACACTCGGCATCATGGGCATCACCCCCCGGTCACCGGTGGAAAAAACCCCACCTCACAACCCGGCGTCAACTGAGCCTGTTCGTTCACCATGGCTTGGTCAAGTGAAGCGCGAACCACCCGCCCGCGGGCCAAGACCCCCTCCCAGGGCGCGCCCCGCGCAAGCAGCTCATCGCGCAAACCGCCCACCGTGGTGGCATTTGTTTCCAGCGTCAAGGTGCCCTGCCCCACCGCTTCGCGGATAGAGGCAAACAATCGAAGTTGAATTTGCATGCGGGCTCCAGCTCAATCGTCCAGCAAGGCACTGAAAGGCAAATAACGCACGACGTCACCCACGGCTATGCTTTGCCCCGGGGGATTGTCCAACAGTCCATCGGCCCAGACCATGGAAGTCAACACGCCTGAACTTTGGTTGGGAAAAAGGTCCAAACCGCCTCTGGCATTGCGACGAACCCGCAAAAATTCCCGCCGTTTGTCACCTTTGAGCCAGTCAAAGTGAGCAACCGCAGTCTGGCCCATGGCCGCCCAGTCCAGCTGGTTGCGCATACCCTGCAAACGACGCAGCATGGGCACCACCAACAGCAAAAAGGTGACATAGCTGGACACGGGATTGCCCGGCAAGCCCACAAAATGACACCGGCCACCCACCCCGTTTCCCACCCAACCATAAGCAAATGGTTTGCCCGGTTTCATTCCAATTTGCCACAGATCCAGTGCACCCAGTTGTTGCACCGCGGGTTTGATGTGGTCTTCCTCGCCAACTGATACACCACCGCTGGTCAATATCAAGTCGTGGGTTTGGGCTGCATTTTCAAGGGCGGCCAACGTGGCGCTGCGTTGATCTGGAACGATACCCAAGTCGCTGACTTCACAACCCAAACGCTCAAGCAAAGCCTTGAGGAAATAGCGATTCGAGTTGTAAATAGCGCCCGGCGGCATCTGCTCGGGCGGCAGCGCACCTGGCATGACCAATTCATCACCCGTCGAGAACAGCGCCACCTTGACGCGGCGGTGCACCCACAAATCAGCACACCCCAAACTCGCAGCCAGCCCCAACTCGGCCGGCCCAAGTCGGTCACCCGCTCGCAACACGGTGTTGCCAAGCGTCACATCCTCACCCCGGCGGCGTATCCACTGTCCAACCGCAGGCGCCGTTTTGAAGGTGATATGCGTCAATCCAGCTGCATCGGTCCCTGCCTGCACGTCCTCTTGCATTACCACCGCGTCCGCCCCTTGCGGAACAGGTGCACCGGTAAAAATGCGTGCGGCTGTTCCCGGCTCCAAGGCAGCTCCGGCGTGGCCTGCGGCTATCCTTTGAGACACCCGCATAGGAACCCCATCGGCCAGGGCCAACACGTCGGCCACCCGAACCGCGTAACCGTCCATCGAACTGTTGTCATGGCCGGGCACGTTCAGGCCCGCCAAAATGTCTGCAGCCAACACCCTGCCCTGCGCTGCCAGCGTGGGCACGGCTTGCGGGTCAAGCACCAAAGCCTCAACGCGGCTCAGTAGTTGAGCCAACGCCTCTTCCAAAGCCATCAAGCCTGGCCGCATGGGTTCAACCCCTTGTTGTGAGCCCAAAGCCATTTTCACCAAGTTAGGCCGCGGCCAAAGGGCCACACCGGGATTCGATATAGGCCTTGACCGCAACCACATCGGCAGGCATGGGCAACACCCTTTTGGGCAAGTTCTCAATGCCCTCAAATTTGGCGGGGCGGTTGGGTTCTCGCCCCAAGGCTTCCACTATGGTGGATGCAAACTTGATAGGCAATGCCGTCTCCAAAACCACCATCTGCACACCGGGGGTCAGGTGCTCGCGGGCCACCTTCACACCGTCGGCGGTGTGGGTGTCAATCATCTGCCCGAACCGCTGCCAGGTGTTTTGAATGGTGGCCAGGCGGTCGGCGTGAGTGCTCTTGCCGCTCACAAAACCATAACGGCTGGCTGCCAAAGCAAAGTGCGGGTTATGGCTCAGGTCAAACCGGCCTTCGCGGTTCAGGGCGTCACCAAACAAAGCTTTGGTCTGCGCCGCGTCCCGACCCAACAAATCGAACACAAAGCGCTCGAAATTGCTGGCCTTGGAAATGTCCATCGACGGGCTGGAGGTCTCAAAGGTGTCGGAACTGCCCCGCACGCGGTAGACCCCGGTGCGGAAAAACTCGTCCAGCACATCGTTTTCGTTGGTGGCGGCCACCAGCTGGTGAATGGGCAAACCCATCATGCGCGCCACATGACCCGCACAAATATTGCCAAAATTGCCGCTGGGAACCGTGAAACTGACCTTTTGGTCGTTGCGTTCGGTAGCCTGGATGTACCCGGCAAAGTAGTACACCACCTGCGCCAGCAAACGCGCCCAATTGATGGAGTTGACCGTGCCGATTTTGTACTTGCGTTTGAAGTCCAGATCGTTGGAAACCGCCTTGACAATGTCCTGGCAATCGTCAAAAACGCCATCGATCGCAATGTTGTGGATGTTTTCATCGAGCAAGCTGAACATCTGCGCCTGCTGAAACGGACTCATGCGCCCTTGGGGGCTGGTCATGAACACGCGCACACCTTTTTTGCCCCGCATCGCATACTCAGCCGCGCTGCCCGTGTCGCCACTGGTGGCTCCAAGTATGTTCAGCTCCTCGCCACGGCGGGCCAATTCGTACTCAAACAAATTGCCCAGCAACTGCATGGCCATGTCTTTAAAAGCCAGCGTGGGGCCGTTGGACAAGGCTTCAATCCACAACCCATTTTCCAAATGGCGCAGCGGAACGATTTCTCCGGTGCCAAACACCGCAGCCGTGTAGGTTTTGGCGCACAAAGCACGCAAATCGGCCGCGGGAACATCGTCAATGTAAAGCGACAGGATTTCGAAAGCCAAATCGGCGTAACCCTGTTGGTGGTACACCTCGCGCCAACGGGTCAGGGTGGCGTCGTCCACCTGTGGGTAGTGCTCAGGCAGGTACAAGCCGCCATCGGGCGCCAAGCCTTCAAGCAAAATTTCACAGAAACGCTTGCGGTCCGGGTGCCCGCGTGTAGACAGGTACAACATCAGGCCAATTCCTCTTTGCGAATGCGGGTTATGGGTGCCAGCACCGTCGGCAAAGACTGCATTTGCGCGATCGCTTCGTTCATGGTGCCTTCGCGGGTGTCATGCGTCAAAATGATCACATCGGTCTGGCTCTCGCCTTCGCCAGCTTCGCGTTGCAGCACAGCGTCAATGCTGATTGCAGCCGAGCCCAAAATTCCAGTGACTTTGGCAAGCACGCCAGCTTGGTCGGCCACCCGCAGGCGCAAGTAATAGCTGGTCACCACCTCGCTCATTGGCAGCACAGGCAAATCACTCAGCGAACCGGGCTGGAAAGCCAAATGCGGCACCCGGTTTTGCGGGTCGGCGGTGTGCAAGCGTGTGATGTCCACCAAGTCTGCAATCACCGCCGAAGCCGTGGGCTCGCTGCCAGCGCCTTTGCCGTAGTACAGCGTGGTGCCCACCGCATCTCCATGCACCATCACCGCATTCATGGCGCCCTCGACGTTGGCAATCAGGCGTTTTGCAGGCACCAAGCTGGGGTGCACACGCAGCTCAATCCCTTTGGCTGCACGCTTGGCAATGCCCAGCAGTTTGATGCGGTAGCCCAGTTGCTCGGCGTAGCGTATGTCTGCAGCACCCAGCTTGGTGATGCCTTCCACATAGGCTTTGTCAAACTGCACCGGAATGCCATAGGCAATCGCGCTCATCAACGTGGCTTTGTGGGCCGCGTCAACACCTTCAATATCAAAGGTAGGGTCGGCTTCGGCGTAACCCAGGCGTTGGGCTTCTTTGAGCACCACGTCAAAGTCCAAACCTTTGTCGCGCATCTCAGACAAAATAAAGTTGGTGGTGCCGTTGATGATGCCTGCCACCCACTGAATCTGGTTGGCGGTCAGGCCCTCTCGCAGCGCCTTGATGATGGGAATACCCCCGGCCACGGCCGCTTCGAACGCCACCATCACACCCTTGGCTTGCGCTGCTGCAAAAATCTCGGTGCCGTGTACGGCCAGCAGTGCCTTGTTGGCGGTTACCACGTGTTTGCCTGCAGCTATCGCTGCCAGCACAAAATCCTTGGCCACGCTGTAGCCACCTATGCACTCCACCACAATCTCAATGTTCGGATTGTTGATGATTTGCATGGCATCGGCCACCACGGGCACGTCCGGCCCTACAACGCTGCGTGCGCGCTCCACATTTCGGTTGGCCACCATGGTGACCTCAATGCCGCGCCCCGCCCTGCGGCGGATTTCTTCTTGGTTGCGTTTCAACACATTGAACGTGCCGCCACCTACGGTCCCAACGCCTATCAGGCCGACTTGGATTGGTTTCATTTTGCTTTACTGATCTGTTTTCTGAGGGAACACGAGGGGCTCAGGTGCCATGGCGCTTGCGGAAGTTGGCCAAAAAGCGGGCAATGCGACCCACTGCTTCGGCCAAATCGTCTTCGTGCGGTAAAAACACCAACCTGAAGTGATCTGGCGTCGGAAAGTTGAAGCCCGACCCTTGCACGATCAAAACTTTTTCTTCTGCCAACAACTCATAAGCCAGCTGCTGGTCGTCTTTGACCGGGTACATCTCCGGGTCCAGGCGCGGAAACATGTACAACGCGGCCTTGGGCTTCACGCACGTTACACCCGGAATTTCGGTCAGCAGCTTGTGAGCCAAATCACGCTGGCGGCACAGGCGGCCGCTGGGCGCCACCAAATCGTTGATGCTTTGGTAACCCCCCAACGCAGTTTGAATGGCCAATTGACCCGGCGTGTTGGCGCACAGCCGCATCGAAGCCAGCATGTTCAGGCCTTCTATATAGTCTTTGGCACGGCGCTTGTCGCCCGAGACGATCATCCACCCCGCGCGGTAACCACAGCTGCGGTAGTTCTTGCTCAAACCATTGAACGTCACAAAAAGCACGTCATCTGCCAGCGATGCGATCGACGTGTGGGTGTTGCCGTCGTACAGCACCTTGTCGTAAATCTCATCGGCAAAAATGATCAAGCCATGCTTGCGCGCCAAGTCCACCACCGCCAGCAACACCTCGTCCGGGTACAAAGCGCCCGTGGGGTTGTTTGGGTTGATGATGACGATGCCCTTGGTGCTGGGTGTGATTTTGCGCGCCATGTCGGCCAAGTCAGGCGTCCAGCCCGCTTGTTCATCGCACATGTAATGCACCGGCGTGCCGCCCGAAAGCGAAACGGAAGCCGTCCACAGCGGGTAATCGGGTGCGGGCACCAAAATCTCGTCGCCCGCGTTCAGCAAAGCGTTCATGGACATGGTGATCAGCTCGCTGGCGCCGTTGCCCAAATACACGTCGTCCACCGTCACGCCGTGGATTTTTTTCTCCTGGGTGTAGTGAACAATGGATTTGCGGGGAGCGAACAGGCCCTTGCTGTCGGTGTAACCCGCCGCCTGCGGCAGGTTGCGGATCATGTCCTGCAAAATTTCGTCAGGCGGCTCCAGCCCAAACACAGCCAAGTTGCCGATATTGAGCTTGATGATCTTCTGGCCTTCTTCCTCCATCGCTCGCGCCTTGTCCAGCACGGGACCCCGGATGTCGTAACAGACATTGGCCAATTTGGCTGACTTGGTAATGGATGGCGCAGACATATGCAAACCGTTTGAGTGAAACCTATAATTTCACCACACTTTCTAGTGCCAATACGCCTTTGCGGGCACCTGTTGCTGCACAAACCCGAACAAACTTGGGCAACGCAGCCGCAAACCGGGGCACAAACGACCGCCCTCACCCTATGAAATTGCAACCTGACCGCCTGGACACACTCTCAGTCACCGCCCACGGACCGGGCTGGGTGGCCATCAACGGCGTCAGACACGAAACCAGCCTGGTCTTACAAACAGCCGGCAAGTGGGAGGTTTGGCCTTGTTGCAAATTTGAGGATTTGTCTGCTGCGCACTTTGCCGGTTTGGCCGACACCCACCCTGAGCTGGTGATTTTTGGCAGCGGCAAACAGCTTCGCTTCCCCAAGCCTGAGTGGATACGCCCCTTGATAGAGCGCAACATCGGCATAGAGACCATGGACACAGCCGCAGCCTGCCGAACTTACAACATTTTGGCAGGCGAAGGGCGCAGGGTAACGGCCGCCTTCATCGTGGAATCAGACAACGGGTCGCCAGCCAACTAACTTCGCGGTAAAATACGAGATTGCTCTCGGAGACACTCGCCCGGCCACCGCTGCCGGTTGAGGTTTTTACACGCCTCCGTCAGCACCGGTACAAACACTACTCTAGCAGGGCAATTTCTTATGGCAGTCGTCGTCAACAAACCCATTCCAGAATTTGAAGCCAATGCAACCAGCGGTGTCAAGGTCAGCAACCAGTCCCACGTAGGACAAACGGTCATACTGTACTTCTACCCCAAAGACAACACGCCGGGCTGCACCACAGAAGCCATGCAGTTCCGCGACAAATACCAAGACTTTGTCAAAGCAGGAGCGATGGTGTTTGGTGTGTCTCGCGACAACATGAAATCGCACGACGAATTCAAGACCAAGCTTGAATTGCCTTTTGAACTGATCGCTGACACCGAAGAGAAAATGTGCCACATGTTTGGGGTGGTCAAAAACAAGATCATGTACGGCAAAAAGGTCAAAGGCATTGAACGCAGCACTTTCTTGATTGGTCCTGATGGCCAGCTCAAACAAGAATGGCGTGGCCTCAAAGTACCCGGTCATGTGGACGAAGTCCTCAAAGCGGTGAAGGTGCTCAAAAAGGCGGCTTGACCCCACCGCCGCATGTGAAATTCGAATGCGCGCGGCCTTGATTCGCGCGCTTCAAAGAGCCCTTTTGCTGTCACACAGCTCGTGCATAATGGGTTCATGCCACTGCCACCCGCACCCGCCAAAAAAGCCGCTCGCCTGTCACCCCAGTCTTGGGTTCAAACCAAAGCAGCGCCAGAAGTTGTAGCCCAAACTCCCGCTGTGGCAGCGGCGGCGCCAGTTGAGGCGGCAGTACAAAAAGCCCCTCCGCCGGCCCGAAAGCCTGCGCGCCATTCAGCGCCGTTGCCAGTCACCAACCAGCAAAACGCTGGGCCAGCACCCACCAAAGCCCCTGCCAAGTCCAAGGCCAAAACGCGCAAATCCAACGGTGCCAAGCGCTTGTTTGTGCTGGACACCAACGTGTTGATGCACGACCCCATGAGCCTGTTCCGGTTCGAGGAACACGACATCTACCTGCCGATGATTGTGCTGGAGGAATTGGACAGCAACAAAAAAGGCATGACCGAGGTGGCACGCAACGCACGTCAGGCCAGCCGTTCACTCGACACCTTGGCGGGCCAAACGGGTGCCGACATGGCCCAAGGGTTGCCCCTGGCCGCCATGGGCAACCAAGAGGCCGCTGGGCTGCTGTTTTTTCAAACTGAGCCCCTGAGCTACACGCTGCCCACCAGCCTGCCACAAGGCAAGGCCGACAACCAAATTTTGGGCGTGGTGCAAGCCCTGCGCGAAAAACACAGCAACCGCGAGGTGGTGCTGGTGTCCAAAGACATCAACATGCGCGTCAAGGCGCGAGCGCTCGGCTTGGCGGCAGAAGACTACCAAAACGACAAAGCCCTGGCCGACGACGAATTGCTCTACGCCGGCATGCTGGCCTTGCCTGCTGACTTCTGGACCCGCCAAAGCAAAACCATTGAGAGCTGGCAACAAAGCGGACACACCTTCTACCGCATCACAGGCGCGGTGATGGAACATCTGGTCATCAACCAGTTTGTGTACTTTGAAGCACCAGGCGAGCCATCGTTGTACGCGCGGGTCACCGAAATCCGTGGCAAACAGGCTGTTTTGAAAACGCTGAAGGACTACACGCACCTCAAAAATGCGGTGTGGGGCGTGACCAGCCGCAACCGCGAACAAAACTTCGCGCTCAACCTGCTGATGGACCCCGAAGTGGACTTCGTGACCTTGGCCGGCACCGCTGGCACGGGCAAAACCCTCATGGCCTTGGCTGCTGGCCTGACCCAAGTGCTGGACGAACGCCGTTACACCGAAATCATCATGACCCGTGCCACCGTGAGCGTGGGCGAAGACATCGGCTTTTTGCCCGGCACCGAGGAAGAGAAAATGGGCCCCTGGATGGGCGCCCTGGACGACAACCTGGAATTTTTGGCCAAGGGCGATGGCGGCAATTCGGGCGAGTGGGGCCGTGCAGCCACCAACGAACTGATCCGCAGCCGCATCAAGGTCAAGAGCATGAACTTCATGCGTGGGCGCACCTTCATGAACAAGTACGTCATCATCGACGAGGCGCAAAACCTGACGCCCAAACAGATGAAGACCCTGATCACCCGCGCTGGTCCGGGCACCAAAATCATCTGCATGGGCAACTTGGCGCAGATCGACACGCCTTACCTCACTGAAGGTTCGTCGGGCTTGACCTTTGCTGTGGACCGTTTCAAGGGCTGGCCCCACAGCGGACACATCACTCTGGCGCGTGGCGAACGCTCGCGACTGGCAGACTTTGCCAGCGACGCGCTGT
>JBDKEX010000034.1:0-6857 GCA_039798985.1 Pseudomonadota bacterium
TGGCCTACCAAGCCGGCGGGCACAACTACGAAGCCCCCGGGCAGCTTGTGGGCGATTTCCTCGCACAAAAAGCCTCCAGTGCCTTCGGGCAGGTTCTGCCCTCCTACAAACCGGGCGTCAAATTGGGCGACTTGTCACAGGTTTTGCCCGCTTACGCTGTGCAGGCCATGCGCGAGGCCTTGCCCGCTTTTGGCCGCAAGATCAAAGGTTACGACATGGCCGATGCGGTGATGACCGGCGTGGAAACCCGCACCTCCTCGCCCTTGCGAATCACCCGCGGCAACGACCTGCAAAGCCTGAATGTGCGGGGTCTGTACCCCGCTGGAGAAGGCGCAGGCTACGCCGGCGGTATTTTGTCTGCCGGGGTTGACGGCATCAAGGTCGCAGAAGCCTTGGCGGTCAGCGCCCTGGGCTGATTCAATCGCTCACTACACACCCACACCATGACCGAACGCACCGTCCACCTGATAGAACACCCCTTGGTGCAGCACAAACTGACCCTGATGCGCCGCAAGGACACCAGCACCAAAAGCTTTCGCCAGTTGATCCACGAGCTGAGCGCACTTTTGGCCTACGAGGTCACGCGTGACATGCCCATGCAAGAGATCGAGATCGAGACCCCTCTGGAAACCATGACGGCTCGGGTGATCGATGGCAAAAAGATCGTTCTGGCTTCTATATTGCGCGCTGGCAACGGCTTTTTGGATGGCATGCTCGAGGTGGTACCCAACGCGCGGGTGGGCCATATCGGGCTGTACCGCGACCCGCAAACCCTCCAGGCGGTGGAGTATTACTTCAAAATGCCGTCGGACATGGAAGACCGCGATGTCATCGTTCTGGACCCCATGCTGGCCACCGGCAATTCGGCGGTGATGGCCGTGGACCGCCTGAAGAAATGCAACCCACGCTCAATCCGGTTTGTGTGTCTGGTGGCTTGCCCGCAAGGGGTAAACAACTTTCACGACCACCACCCCGAAGTGCCAATTTTCACCCCCGCGGTTGACCGTGGGTTGAACGAGCACGGCTACATCGTGCCCGGCTTGGGCGACGCTGGCGACCGTATTTTTGGCACCAAGTAGGCGACGTTGCCCGTACTTTAGGCGCGGTTGAGCAATTTGGACGGGTTGATCACCACCCGCACATCCTCGGCCGCCACTCCGCCCTTCACTTCGTACAGGCGCTCAGTCGTGTCTCGCAGGGCTGGTTCGCCCAATGGCATGCCTTGGCGCCCCACAATGGAGAACACCACCGGCGTGTTGGCGCGGCGCCCACGGCGCACCACCACGGCCACCTCGCCGCCCGCCAGCTGCACGTAGCTGCCCGGTGGGTAAATGCCTATGGTTTTGACAAACAACGCCCCCAGGGGGCTGGGCTGGCCATCTGGCCCCAGGTACAGCTCGCGCGCGGCGGTTTGCGGCAGCAACCCCCTGCGACTCAAACGCGGGCTGATGCGCCCCACAAAAATGTCAGCCATGTGTATGAGCTGCTGTGCAACACCGAGATTTTTTTTGCCCGACGGATAACCGCCACCGCCCTGCGCCTCGTGGTGCTCTTCCAGCCACCGCAGCCACAAAGCATCGGACACCCCCATGGCCCGCAACAACATGGCGCTGCGTGCCGGGTGCGCCAAAATCGTGGCCTTTTGTGCCGGAGACGGCGGTTGCTCTTGGCGAGCCAACTCGTCCTGCAAACGCGCCATGCCCAGGTTTTGCGTCAACGCCACGCGGAACATGGTGCTTTGCTCTTGCGCAGACAAATCCGCGCTTTGCCCCACCAAGTAACAAGCGGTGGCCGCCAACATTGCATGCGTGGCGGTGTACCCCAAGCGCCGATCAAACAGCATTTGCACCAACATGAACAAAGCGTTGTCTGCCTGAGCATTCACCAAATGCGTCATCCGCCGTTCAACTTTTTGCAGGCGCTCCAAAAAGTCTTCTATGGCCGGGCCTTGGTGCAACAAGGTGGACACCGTGGCATGCAGGTCGGGCCAGGACGACACCGGATCCTGGTCACGCAACACGTCAAGCTCGGTCAGTTCCGCAGGGCGGGTGGCGCCGGCAATTTTGTTCAAGGACTGGTTGGTGCGCACCATGCGGTCAAGCTGCGTGGTGTAGCTGTATGTCCAGGCCTTGAACTCGTCGTCGTGTGCATGCGGCGAATGCTGCAACAAATACTCACGGTGTTGAGCCGATTCAATCGACTGCCCCTTTCTCAGCAACAACACCCCCTTCGGATCCCAAATATTGATTGGAATCGGGGTGTTGAGCTCAACAGTGTCAAGGGGCAGCGGAATCAGCATCTATACAGACCGAAAAGACTATGCAGTGTAAGCGTTTTGGGCAAATCCAACGGGAGCGCGTTTGCCCTGGAGTGCCTTGCTTGAAATGGGTCTTGAATCAAAGAGGTGACGCGGGGGTTTGACCGCTACCTCAGGCAGGCCTGCCCGAGCCGTTCCCGCAGAAATTCAATGAAATACTGTGTTTTGGCAGGCAAAAGGCGGGTTTCCGTCATGGCGTAAACGGGTATCGTTGCACCCTGCCAAAGCGGCAGCACTCGTTGCAAGTGCCCACTGGCCACATCGTCGGTCACCATGGCTTCGGGCATCAACACCATGCCCAAATCAAGTCTGGCCAAGCTGCGCATCATGCCCACACTGTTGACCTGAAAGCGGCCCGCCACTTCCACTTGCATGTCGGTTTGGGTTGACGGGCAGTGCAACGCCCAGGCCAAGGGTTTTGTGCCCCTGAAGCCCAGGCATTCGTGCTGCGACAAGTCGGTGGGCTGCAGCGGCTCGCCCTTGTTGGTCAGGTAGCCGGGCGAGGCATACAGATGTGTTGGCAGGCGGGCCAGCTGCCAGGCTATCAGGCCCGAGTCCTGGGGTTGCCCCATGCGGATCGCCACATCAAACGGTTCAGCCACAAGGTCCACCCGCCGTGGCGTCAGGTCGAAATCAAAACGAATGGCGGGGCAGCGGCGGGCAAATTCGGCAATCAATGGGGCCAGGTAGGTGGTTGCAAAGTCCACGGGCAACGAGGCACGCAACACGCCACTGGGCTGTGCCAGCAGGTCGCCCAGCTGTTCATGGGCCAGTTTGGCCTCGTCCACAATGCGTTTGCAGCGCTCGTAATAAATCTGCCCCGCCTCGGTCAACTCCAACTTGCGGGTGGTGCGGTGCAGCAGGCGCAGGCCAATGGCCTTTTCCAAGGCGCTCACGCGCCGCGACAAGGTCGAGTTTGGCACCCCGGTGGCATCTGCCGCGCGGCGAAAACTCATGGCCCTCACCA
Source organism: Pseudomonadota bacterium (assembly GCA_039798985.1). Lineage (GTDB taxonomy): Bacteria > Pseudomonadota > Gammaproteobacteria > Burkholderiales > Burkholderiaceae_C > JBDKEX01. Next base: position 3,285 of record JBDKEX010000034.1, read on the forward strand.
CATCCACAAACAGCGCCATGTCGTTCAGCAGCTCCATCCAATTGCCTCAATTTTGGATCAATTGACGCCATTGTCCCACCAAGAGCGTTCACAACCGGAACAAGCCCCTCGCACAGGAGAGGGGCTTGATTGATTCACACCGCTACCGGCGTAATCCACGGCTGATCTGAAGCCTGAGCGCTGTCTACCACTGCGTCCACAAAGGCAACCCCCTTGAGACCGTCGTAGGCCAGCGGAATGTTCTGCCCAATGGCGGTGGGTTCGCGCTTTTCCAGGCGGGCGCTAATGGCCTCGGCAAAGCCGCTGTAGAGGTTGGCAAAGGCTTCCAGATATCCTTCGGGGTGTCCTGGGGGCGTGCGGGTACGGGCCCTGGCCGCTTCCGACAAGTCACCGGCACCGCGCTTGATGCGCTCGGTGCGACCCAGCAGGCTGGTGAATTGGATGTCGTTGGGTTCTTCCTGGAACCATTGCAACGAGCCTTTGTCACCAAACACGCGCAGGCGCACGCCATTGGAGCAGCCAATGGCCACTTGCGAAGACCACAGCAAGCCGCGTGCGCCGCCCTGGTAGCGAATCATCACATGGGCGTTGTCATCCAGCTGACGGCCGGGCACAAAGGTGGCCAAATCCGCTGTGATGGCTTCGGCCTTGAGGCCGGTCACAAAACCGGCCAGGTGGTAGGCGTGGGTGCCAATGTCGCCAATGGAGCCTCCACGACCCGATTTCTTGGGGTCGGTGCGCCATGCGGCTTGTGCATTGCCTTCGGACTCAATGGCGGTTGCCATCCACTCCAGCGGGTATTCCACCTGCACCACACGGATGTTGCCCAGCTTGCCCGCAGCCACCATTTCACGCGCCTCGTGCACCATGGGGTAGCCCGAGTAGGTGTAGGTCACGCCCATGAAGCGGCCGGTCTTCTTGACCAATGCGTCCAGGGCAATGGCGTCTTCCAGGGTGGTGGTCAGCGGCTTTTCGCAGATCACGTCAAAGCCGGCTTCCAGAAATGCCTTGGCAATCGGAAAGTGGGTGTGGTTGGGCGTGCAGATGGCCACCACGTCGATCCGGTCTTCGCGCTTCAATTCTGCATCCAGCATTTGCTGGTAGTTGCCATAGGCGCGGTCAGCCGCAATGCCCTGGCTGGCAGCAAAGCGCTGGCCGCGCTCGGCGTCCACGTCAAAGGCACCGGCCACCAGTTGCAGGGCGCCGTCCTGGCGCGCTGCGATGCGGTGGATGTTGCCGATGTAGGCACCTTCACCGCCGCCCACCATGCCCAGGCGCAGCGTGCGGCGCGGAGTTGTGTTGTTGCTCATGTGTGTTCCTTAAATGCCCAGAATGCTGCGGTTGGCCGCCTTGTTGGCGCCGGATTTCACGAAGTCGTCGAACGCGCGCTCCGACACCTTGATGATGTGTTTTTTAATGAACTCGGCGCCTTCGCGGGCACCGTCGTCCTGGTTCTTCAGGAAGCACTCCCACTCCAGCACGGCCCAGCCGTCGAAGTCGTAGGTGGCGAACTTGGAGAAGATGGCACCAAAGTCCACCTGGCCATCGCCCAGCGAACGGAAACGTCCGGCCCGGTTCTTCCAGGGCTGGAAGCCACCATAGGCACCGGTCTTGCCATTGGGGCGGAACTCCGCATCCTTGACGTGGAACATCTTGATACGCTCGTGGTAGTGGTCAATGAAGGCCAGGTAGTCGAGTTGCTGCAGCACAAAGTGGCTGGGATCGTAGAGGATGTTGCACCGCGGGTGGTTGTTCACACGCTCCAGGAACATCTCGAAGGTCAGGCCGTCGTGCACGTCTTCGCAGGGGTGCACTTCAAAACACAGGTCCACGCCGTTGTCGGCGAACTGGTTGAGGATGGGCAACCAGCGCTTGGCCAGCTCGTCAAAGGCTTCGTCCACCAAGCCCTCGGGCCACTGCGGATAGGGATACAGGTAGGGCCACAGCAGCGAGCCGGTGAACGACACATGGCGGTCCACGCCCAGGTTCTTGGAGGCGCGGGCGCAGTAGCCCATTTGCTCCACCGCCCATTGCTGGCGCAGCGTCGGGTTGCCGCGCACGGCTTCGGGTGCAAAGCTGTCCATGATCTGGTCATGCGCAGGATGCACCGCCACCAGTTGCCCGGTGATGTGCGATGCCAGCTCGGTGATCTCCAGACCTTTGGCGGCCAAGGTTCCCTTGATTTCGTCGCAATAGGTCTGGCTTTCGGCGGCCAGCTTCAAATTGATGAGTCGGGTGTCCCAGGTGGGAATCTGCACGCCCTTGAAACCCCGGTCTGCCACCCATTGCGCCAGCGTGTCCAGCTTGTTGAAGGGAGCGTCATCTGCTGCAAACTGGGCAAGGTAAATGCCGGGTCCTTTGATGGTTTTCATGCTTGTGACTCCTGAAAAATTATTCGCTCAAGGCCACGGCGGGAGCGGGTGGGCCACCGTCATAGGCACCCCACACCGACTGGTCGAAATGCACCACCGAGCCGGTCATCATTCCGCTGTCGTCCGATGCCAGAAAAGCCACGGCCTTGGCCACTTCTTCCGGTGCCAGCAGGCGACCAAAAGGTTGTGCGGCGGCTGCGTTCTTGAGCCAGTCAGGGTCTGCACCGTGGTATTCGCGTTGCACACGGTCTTCGCCATCGGAGGCCATCCAGCCGATATCGAGCTGGTTCACACGAATACGATTGCGCATGAGCGAATAGCCCGAATTGCGCGTCAGTGTGGCCAGTGCGCCTTTGGATGCCGAGTAAGGCGACAGAAAAGGTTGCCCCGCACGCTCGGAGGTGGAGCCAATGTTCACCATGGTGCCTGCTACGCCGTCACGGATCATGCGCTTGGCGCATTCCTGCATCAGGAAGAAAGGTGCACGCACATTGACCGCAAACATGCGGTCAAACAGATCTTGCGAGCTGTTGAGCAGGTTGCCCCGGTCGGTCAATCCAGCAGCATTGACCAGCACATCAATGCGGCCAAACGCCTTATCGGCCTGCTCCACCACGTTGCGGCAGTCGTCCACGCTGTTCAGGTCGGCGGCAACAAACACGGTTTTCACGCCGGTTTCTTTTTGAATGCGTTCGGCCACGGCGTTGCCCTTGGCCGCCGTGCGTCCGCAAATGGCCAGCCCTGCAGCACCTGCCCTGGCAAATTGCAGGGCAATGGCTGCGCCCAGTCCTTGGGTTCCGCCGGTGATGACGGCTATCTTTCCATCGAGTCTGTTCACAATGATTTCCTTCGGTTCAAAGTCTCAAATACCCACACGTTGTTTGCTGCGAATCTGCTCCTGGTGCGCACGCGCTTCTTGCACGGACTTGCGGGTGCTCACCTCGGGCACACCCACGTCCCAATCCGCATCGCCCGGCACCCAGGCAAAGGCGTCGGTCACGATGGTGATGAGCGTGGTGACCTCGTTGCCCTGCGCCCATTCCATGGCGGCGGCCAGCTCTTCCAGGTTCTTGCAGCTGCGAGCCAGTGCGCCCATGGATTCGGCGTGCTTCACAAAGTCCACCGGGAAGGGCTTCTTCACGCGGCAGTCTTTGAGCAGGTTGTTAAAACCGGGCACGCCCTTGAACTCCTGCAGGCGGTT
>JBDKEX010000035.1:0-8188 GCA_039798985.1 Pseudomonadota bacterium
CAGGATGTGCAGGATGGTGTTGGTCGAGCCACCCATCGCGATGTCCAGCGTCATCGCGTTCTCGAAGGCCTTCTTGCCGATGGCGCGCGGCAGCACGCTGGCATCCTCCTGCTCGTAATAGCGGCGGCACAGTTCCACCGCGGTGCGGCCGGCCTGCTTGAAGAGCTGCTCGCGGTCGGCGTGGGTGGCGACGACCGTGCCGTTGCCGGGCAATGAGAGGCCCAGCGCCTCGGTCAGGCAGTTCATCGAGTTCGCGGTGAACATGCCCGAGCACGAGCCGCAGGTCGGGCAGGCCGAGCGCTCGACTTCGGCCAGATCGGCGTCGGACACCTTGCTGTCCACCGCCATGACCATCGCGTCCACCAGGTCGAGCTTCTTGATCTGCACGGTCTGCGTGCCCGGCACCGCCAGGCGCACCTTGCCGGCCTCCATCGGGCCGCCGGAGACGAAGACGACCGGGATGTTCAGGCGCATGGCGGCCATCAGCATGCCAGGCGTGATCTTGTCGCAGTTGGAGATGCACACCAGCGCGTCTGCGCAGTGAGCGTTGACCATGTACTCCACCGAGTCCGCGATGATGTCCCGGCTAGGCAGGGAATACAGCATGCCGTCGTGGCCCATGGCAATGCCATCGTCCACCGCAATGGTATTGAACTCCTTGGCCACACCGCCGGCGGCCTCGATTTCGCGTGCCACCAGTTGCCCCAAGTCCTTGAGGTGCACATGGCCAGGCACAAACTGGGTGAAGCTGTTTGCAATAGCAATGATCGGCTTGCTGAAATCGCCGTCCTTCATGCCAGTGGCGCGCCACAAAGCGCGGGCACCGGCCATGTTGCGGCCGGCGGTGGAGGTCTTGGAGCGGTAAGCGGGCATGGAATACCTTTGCTGGAAGCGGGTAGGTCAGTTGTCGTGGCTGAATTATGTCGCACGCAGGCAGGTTGGAAAGCAAGCGCAATCGAACCCCCTTGGTGAGGCAGGGTCGCCAACGGCTCAGTGTTTTTTGCCCTGCTCAGGCAAGCCCAATGCGCGGCGGCTTTTGTTGAGCCGCTCCAGCTTCTTGGCCTCGTCACGCGCCTCGGCTTTTCGGCGGGTGTAGCCCGTGGCATCGGCAATCCACCACCAAATCGCGGCCAACACAAATGGCGTGAGAACCCACCACCAATCCCACTGCGCCACCGGGCCCAGTTCCGCCAACTTGAGAACCAACAGCACCACCCCCACAAGCAAAAACAACATGCCGTGCCCCTTTTGAAAAAGAATGTGTATCGAGAATGAAACAAGTCGTTAATTCGGCGGCTTGCAACGCAGAGCCCCCTATAAAATTCACACCGCTCTACCCTTCACATTTTCACCCAAGGACGCACTCCATGATCAAACAAGCACTCCTCGTTTTGGCCACTAGCACTGTGTTGGTTGCGCCCGCCATGGCCGACCAGGCCCTGGCCCAGTCCAAAAACTGCATGGCCTGCCACGCCGTGGACAAAAAATTGGTAGGTCCCTCTTACAAAGATGTTGCTGCCAAGTACGCTGGCGACAAAACAGCCGCTGACAAACTGGCCACCAAGATTCAAAAAGGTGGCTCAGGTGTGTGGGGTGCCATTCCCATGCCTGCCAACCCACAAGTCAATGATGCTGAGGCCAAAAAATTGGCGGCCTGGGTGTTGGGCCTGAAGTAATTCGCTCCAGCACCAAGCAAAAGGCCCGCAGGAATGCGGGCCTTTTTGTTGCAGCCGCCCCTCACAGAAAGGGGCAACTGCTGGGCAATCACCCAATCAATTGGCTTTGCCCAATTGGTCCAAAATAGCCGGGTTTTCCAGCGTAGAAGTGTCTTGGGTGATAGTTTCACCCTTGGCAATGCCGCGCAACAAACGGCGCATGATCTTGCCAGAACGGGTCTTGGGCAGGTTTTCGCCAAAACGGATTTCTTTTGGCTTGGCAATCGGGCCAATTTCTTTGGCCACCCAGTTGCGCAGCTCGTTGGCAATTTGCTTGGCCTCGTCGCCCGTGGGCACGGAACGCTTCAACACCACAAACGCCACAATGGCTTCGCCAGTCAGGTCATCAGGGCGACCCACCACGGCGGCTTCGGCCACCAAATCGGTCTTGCCTACCAACGCCGATTCGATTTCCATGGTGCCCATGCGGTGGCCAGAAACGTTCAACACATCGTCAATACGGCCGGTGATTCGGAAGTACCCGCGGTCGGCGCTGCGCACCGCACCGTCGCCAGCAAGGTAGTACCCCTTGAGCTCTTCTGGGAAATAACTCTTCTTGAAACGCTCAGGGTCGCCCCAAATCGTGCGGATCATGGATGGCCATGGCTTTTTAACCACCAAAATGCCACCGGCACCGTTGGGCACGTCGTTGCCGGTTTCGTCCACAATCGCCGTCATGATGCCCGGCAGAGGCAGCGTGCAAGAACCCGGCACCAGCGGGGTGGCTCCTGGCAGCGGGGTGATCATGTGGCCACCGGTTTCGGTTTGCCAGAAGGTGTCAACAATGGGGCAACGCTCGCCACCCACGTGCTTGTAGTACCACATCCAGGCTTCTGGGTTGATGGGCTCACCCACCGAACCCAAGAGGCGAACGCTGGAGAGGTCCCAGTTCTTGGGGTGCACTTTTTCGTCGGTGTCAGACGCCTTGATCAGCGAGCGGATGGCAGTGGGCGCGGTGTAGAAGATGGTGCACTTGTGCTTCTCGATCATCTGCCAGAAACGGCCGGCATTGGGATAAGTAGGCACACCCTCAAACACAATTTGCGTGGCGCCTGCGGCCAGCGGGCCATAGGCCACGTAGCTGTGCCCCGTGATCCAGCCGATGTCGGCGGTGCACCAGAACACATCACTGTCTTTCAAGTCGAACGTCCAGTCCATGGTCTGTTTGGCCCACAGCAGGTAGCCACCGGTGGCGTGCTGCACACCCTTGGGCTTGCCGGTGGACCCAGAGGTGTAGAGCACAAACAGGGGGTGTTCGGCACCCACCATTTCGGCCGGGCACTCGCTGGATTGGGCGGCCATTTCTTCGTGCATGAAGCTGTCGCGGCCTGCCACCATGTTCACCGCGGTTTGGGTGCGCTGGAACACAATCACGCTCTTGACCGAGTCGCAACCGCCCAAGGCAAATGCCTCGTCCACAATGGTCTTGAGGGGCAGCTCTTTGCCGCCGCGCATTTGGTAGTTGGCCGTGACCACAGCCACGGCGCCAGCGTCTTGAATGCGCTCTTGCAGGGCCTTGGACGAGAAACCACCGAACACCACGCTGTGGGTGGCGCCGATGCGGGCGCAGGCTTGCATGGCCACCACGCCTTCAATCGTCATGGGCATGTAGATGACCACACGGTCGCCTTTTTTGACGCCCTTGCTTTTCAGCGCATTGGCGAACTGGCTGACCAAGGCCAACAGTTCTTTGTAGGTGACCTTGGTCACTTCGCCGCCATCGGCCTCAAAAATAATGGCGGTTTTGTTTTCGGTGGGGGTGCCCATGTGCCGATCAAGGCAGTTAAAAGAGGCGTTGAGTTCGCCGTCTTGAAACCATTTGTAGAACGGGGCGTTGGAAGAATCGAGCACCTCGGTGAAGGGTTTGTGCCAGGTCAACGCCTCTTTGGCGCGCCTGCCCCAAAAGCCTTCAAAATCCTGTTCAGCTTCCGCACACAGTGCGTTGTACGCGTCCATGCCTGCTATGCGCGCAGCCTTGACAGTGGCTTCACTGGGCTCAAAAACGCGGTTTTCCACCAAAGTGGATTGAATGGCAGACGACGGTGCGGACATGAAAAGGTCTCCTCTAATGGCACAAATTGGGTACAGCGGCTAATGTGCGAAAAGGCTCTTACGAGGCTCTTACATAAGACCTGGGCTTGTTGGTGCGGGCCGCAATTGCCTTCTGTGGCCAGAAAAAAGCGCCTGCGCAGATGCCTACAATGCGGAAGCTACATTGCAACCACAAAACACCATGCAAGCCCCACAAAGCAAGCCCATAGGCGCACTACCAAAGTTAATTTTTGCAAGCCGTTGGCTGCAATTACCGCTTTATGTGGGCTTGATTGCTGCGCAAACCATTTACGTCTACCATTTTTGGGTCGAGTTGATTCACTTGATTGAATCGGCATTTGGCAATCAAGCTGCGCTCAGCGCCTTGGTCTCCAGCATTGGCTACCGAGCAGACGCACCCGTTACCAGCCTGAACGAAACCATCATCATGCTGGTGGTGCTGGCCTTGATCGATGTGGTCATGATTTCCAACCTCCTGATCATGGTGATTGTGGGCGGCTACGAAACCTTTGTCAGCCGCATGGGCCTTGAGAGCCACCCTGACCAGCCCGAATGGCTCAGCCACGTGAATGCGTCGGTGCTGAAGGTCAAGCTGGCCACCGCCATCATCGGCATCAGCTCCATACACCTGCTCAAAACTTTCATCAATGCGGACAACTACACCGAAAAGGTGTTGATGTGGCAAACCCTGATTCACGTTGTATTTCTGGCGAGCGCCTTGGCCATTGCACTCACAGACCGCCTGCTCCATCCGCCAGGTCAGGTGCAGAGCCACTGACCGCGCAGGCCGCACCCAACCCGTCTACCTCAGTTGAACCATGGAGTTTTCATGACCGCCATCAAACAAGAAGACCTGATCCAGTCGGTTGCCGACGCTTTCCAGTACATCAGCTTTTACCACCCGCTGGATTACATCAAGGCGCTGGGCGAAGCGCATGAACGCGAGCAAAGCCCGGCTGCCAAGGACGCCATAGCGCAGATTTTGACCAACTCGCGCATGAGCGCAGAAGGCCACCGCCCGATTTGCCAGGACACCGGCATTGCTGTGGTGTTTCTGAAAGTGGGCATGAACGTGACCTGGCCCGACGCCACCCTGAGCGTGCAGGACATGGTCAACGAAGGGGTGCGCCGCGCCTACCTGAACCCGGACAACCCGCTGCGGGCCTCGGTACTGGCCGACCCTGCGGGCGCACGAAAAAACACCAAAGACAACACCCCTGCCGTGGTGCACTTCGAAGTCGTTCCCGGTGACCACGTGGAAGTGATTTGCGCGGCCAAAGGAGGCGGTTCTGAGAACAAATCCAAGTTTTCCGCGCTCAACCCCTCCGACTCCGTGGTGGACTGGGTGCTGAAAACCGTGCCGACCATGGGCGCCGGTTGGTGCCCCCCGGGCATTCTGGGCATTGGCATTGGCGGCACGCCCGAGAAAGCCATGCTGCTGGCCAAAGAGTCGCTGATGGCCCCGGTGGACATCCACGAATTGATCGACAAGAAAAAGACTGGCGCCGTGCTGACCCGCGTGGAAGAACTGCGCCTGGAGTTGTACGAGAAAGTCAACGCTCTGGGCATTGGCGCGCAGGGCCTGGGCGGCCTGACCACTGTGGTGGACGTGAAGATTATGGACTACCCCACCCATGCGGCTTCGTTGCCGGTGGCCATGATCCCGAACTGCGCGGCGACGCGCCACGTGCACTTTCACCTGGATGGCACGGGCCCAGCCACGCTGGAGCCCCCGAAGCTGGAAGACTGGCCTGCTGTGACCTGGACGCCGGACACCCAAAGCGCCACGCGCGTCAACCTGGACACACTGACGAAGGAAGAAGTGGCCAGCTGGAAAGTGGGCCAGAAGCTGCTGCTCAACGGCAAGATGCTGACCGGGCGCGACGCCGCGCACAAGCGCATTGCCGACATGCTGGCCAAAGGCGAGAAGTTGCCGGTGGACTTTACCAACCGCGTGATTTACTACGTGGGCCCGGTGGACCCGGTGCGCGACGAGGTGGTGGGCCCCGCCGGCCCAACCACTGCCACCCGCATGGACAAGTTCACCCGCATGATGCTGGAGAAAACCGGCTTGATTTCGATGATCGGCAAGTCCGAACGCGGCCCGGTGGCAATTGAGGCCATCAAAGACAACCAAAGTGCCTACCTGATGGCCGTGGGCGGGTCGGCCTATTTGGTGGCCAAGGCCATCAAGGCGGCCAAAGTGGTGGGTTTTGCCGACTTGGGCATGGAAGCCATTTACGAGTTCGATGTGAAGGACATGCCTGTGACCGTGGCCGTGGACGCCACCGGCGCCAACGTCCACGACAGCGGCCCCGCCGAGTGGAGCCGGCGAAGTGCCAGTGGCGAGTTCAAGGGCATTGCGGTCAACGCAGGCTGATGCAACGGTGAAACACCCAACAAAAACCCCGGCATGCCGGGGTTTTTGTTGTCAGATCAATGCAAATGGCGCGGTTTGCGCGGCCCACCATGGCCACTGGACGGCCCCGAACCCCTTGGAGGCTTGCCCAACTGCATGGAGTTGACCAATGCGTCAAAACGGTCGGTGAACAACTTGTCCACCGCAGCCACCACGTCACCCAGCTCCGATGCGTCAAAGTGGCGTTCCATCAAATGCACCACATCGTTCACCAGCATGTCGCGCTGCACCTGCATGATGGCGGCCGGGTTGGGGCCCACAAAGCACATCACAAAATCATCGCGTGATTCGGCTTGCGGGTCGGCCTCTTCCTCGTCAAATTCAACGTCGTAAAAAGACACCTCAATCGGTGCACCGGTGGCCGCTATTTCGTTCAGCCCCATGCAGGTTTCGTCCAGCGCAAGTCGGAAGTCATCATCACCCTCCACCGTCCAACACAAACGAAGCACGTGCTCCTGTGCATCAAAGCGAATACCAGGTTCGTCTTCGTAAGAGCTTGCTGCACCGTCGTTCAACGATTTGGCGCCAGCGTACTGCCACAGCGGCTTGAGCGCCTCCTGGATCTGCTTGTGGTTGACCCCTTCCTGCAAAGGAATGTCGCCGTGCACGTGAATTTCGAACGGGGGACTGAAGGGATTCATGGCGCAACTCTCTTTTAATTGGTGCCTCGGACCGGAATCGAAAACACCAATAAATCAACAACTTATAAAAACTTTGGGGAGGCTGAAATTCCCCACGCATCTGGGCATGTTTCGCCCATGCCCCATTGTCTCACGTCAGCATCAGCCCATCAAAGCCGCCTCAGCCGCCCGCCGTTTCACCAAGCCCGGCAGCACACGCCCGCCACCTCGGGTCCACTTCATCAGTTCTTCTTTCACGCCTTCCCAGTCCTCGGCATCCACCCGCCTGCGCAACGTGCTGGCGCGGTAGCGTGCCAATCCCAGGTTGAAAGCAAAGTCGGTCATGGCCGCCAGCCTTTGTGGGTGCGCCGCCAAAATGGGTGAAGCCTTCAGCACGCCCGGCATGTAGTCCCGCTTTATGGTCTGAATCAACCACTCCTCAGCGGTCTCGCGGGTGATCGGCGGGTCCGTCATCTTCACCTGCGTGCCGTCGGGCTTGTTGACTATTCCAAACCCAATCGTGGGGTAGCCAGCCGGGCACAAATAAGGCTTGAGCCTCAACCCCTCAAACACCCGGCACAGGTCAGCGGTCAGCGCTGCGGCGTCCATTGCTGCCTTCATACACCCGGCCCACAAACCAAAACACCAACACCATCGACAGCACCGCGTTGTCGTCCGGCCCCCAGTTCGCCACCAGCACATCGCGCCAGTTGGCCCCCTCGCTGAAGGCAAACGACATGCTCGCAATCTTTACGGCGCTCCACAAAGCCACCACCCAGTAAGTCACCAGCGGCCTTACCAGGGCAGACACCGCCGCCACAAACCAGCCACCGGCCACCGCCATTTGGGCTTGACCTTCCAGCGCTTTGCCTATCGCCTCAATGGTGGATTGCTCCACCTGCGCATCCACCGTGTGCATGGCCTGCTGCGCCTTGGTGGTGGCAATCGTCACCTCCCGGTCCATCATGGCCTGCTCGTGCTTGCGCTCGTCTTTGCGGTCAAAGTATTTGATCACCTCGGGGGCCAGCCTGAACAAGCCACCAAACAACCCACCCAACAACGATTCAACCATCACAACCTCCACCAAAGGTACGGCCAAAGCAAATAGATCATCATGGCAGCTGGCCCATCTCAACCCGCCCGTACAGTGTTTCCTGCGTCCACAACGCGTGGCAACGGTGCGATCCCACAATCTCAATCCATGCGATCTTGTCCCGGTTGTCCAAAAACGCCTTCGGGATGTTCATAGTCCACGGCCCCCAGGTAGTGGATCCGGTCGGGATGTTCCCGCCGTCAATCTCGTTGGGTTTGATCTGGTAAATCAGCACGCGCGGAGCCAGTGGGATATTGGGCACAGCCAGCACCGAAGTGGACAAAAGCTC
>JBDKEX010000036.1:0-3968 GCA_039798985.1 Pseudomonadota bacterium
TGGTATTGCCTGGGACCTGCGCAAGAAGCAGCCCTATGACGCCTATGACAAGCTGGACTTTGATATCCCCGTGGGCAAGACCGGCGACGTTTACGACCGCTATCTTGTTCGCATGGAAGAGATGAAGCAGTCCAACCGCATCATCAAGCAGTGTGTGGATTGGCTGCGAGTGAACCCCGGTCCGGTGATCACGGACAACCACAAGGTCGCGCCTCCTGCTCGTGAATCGATGAAGTCGAGCATGGAAGAGCTGATTCACCACTTCAAGCTGTTCACCGAAGGCTTCCATGTGCCTGAAGGCGAGGCGTATGCGGCGGTGGAACACCCCAAGGGTGAATTTGGTATTTACATGGTGAGCGATGGTGCGAACAAGCCTTACCGTTTGAAAATTCGCGCTCCCGGGTTCGCCCACTTGGCCACGCTGGACGAAATGGCCCGAGGGCACATGTTGGCCGACGCAGTGGCCATCATCGGAACCATGGACATCGTGTTTGGAGAAATTGACCGATGACGGCAAATCAAGCAACCGTAGCAGCCGCTGTGTTTTCGGACGCCACCCTGGCCCGTTTTGCGCGTGAAGTGGCCAAGTACCCGGCCGACCAAATGCAATCCGCGGTTATGGCATGTCTGTCCATCGTGCAGCAAGAGCAAGGCTTTGTCAGCGCTGCTGCTGAAAAAGGCATCGGTCAGTATTTGGGCATGCCCGCCATTGCGGTGCATGAGGTGACCACCTTCTACAACATGTACAACCAGCAACCGGTGGGCAAGTTCAAGCTCAACGTTTGCACCAATCTGCCCTGTACTTTGCGTGATGGTGGCAAGGCTCTGCAATACCTGGAAAAAAAGCTGGGCATTCACATGGGCGAAACCACTTCAGACGGCGTGTTTACCCTGCAACAGTCCGAATGTTTGGGCGCTTGCGCCGATTCCCCGGTGATGTTGATCAATGACCGCCACATGTGCAGTTTCATGAGCAATGACAAGTTGGACCAGTTGATCGATGGCTTGAAATCCGCAGAGGGGCAGGCATGAACGCGCAGCAAGTGCTCCAGCAGTTTCAGGCCAAGGGTCTGGAAACCTGTTTTCATGACCGCCACATCAATCCGCAAATTTACGCCGGTTTGAACGGCAGCAACTGGTCTATCAAAGACTACGAGGCGCGCGGTGGTTACCAGGCTTTGCGCAAAATTTTGGGCAAGGACGGTGGTGAGGGTCTTACGCAAGACCAAGTTATTGCCACAGTCAAGGATTCCTCTTTGCGTGGCCGTGGCGGGGCTGGTTTTCCCACGGGCTTGAAGTGGAGCTTCATGCCCAGGCAATTCCCTGGTCAAAAGCACCTGGTGTGCAACTCCGACGAGGGTGAGCCGGGTACCTGCAAGGACCGCGACATCCTGATGTACAACCCGCACATCGTGATTGAGGGCATGATCATTGCCGCTTACGCGATGGGGATTTCGGTGGGGTACAACTACATCCACGGCGAAATTTTTCAGGTGTATGACCGCTTTGAGGCCGCCCTGGAAGAAGCACGCGCAGCTGGGTACTTGGGCAATGGGATCATGGGCTCGGGATTCAACTTCCAGCTGCACGCTCACCACGGCTTTGGTGCTTACATTTGCGGCGAAGAAACCGCGTTGCTGGAATCGCTCGAAGGCAAGAAGGGCCAACCGCGCTTCAAGCCGCCTTTTCCAGCCAGCTTTGGTTTGTACGGCAAGCCCACCACCATCAACAACACCGAAACATTTGCGGCGGTTCCCTGGATCATTCGCAATGGCGGCCAGGCGTATTTGGAGTGCGGCAAGCCCAACAACGGTGGTACCAAGATTTTCTCTGTCAGTGGCGACGTGGAGCGTCCTGGCAACTACGAGATTCCCATGGGAACGCCGTTTGGCAAACTGCTCGAGTTGGCCGGTGGCGTCAGGGCAGGGCGGCAGTTGAAAGCGGTCATTCCCGGGGGGTCTTCATCGCCCGTGTTGCCCGCCAGCATCATGATGGACTGCACGATGGACTATGACTCCATCAGCAAGGCCGGCTCCATGCTCGGTTCGGGTGCAGTGATCGTTTTGGACGACACGCGGTGCATGGTCAAGTCCTTGCAGCGACTGAGCTATTTTTACATGCACGAATCCTGTGGCCAATGCACGCCTTGTCGTGAGGGCACCGGCTGGTTGTGGCGCATGGTCGACCGTATTGAAAACGGCCAAGGCAAACCCAGCGATTTGGCACTGTTGGACAACGTCGCTGAAAACATCATGGGGCGCACGATTTGCGCATTGGGTGATGCAGCGGCCATGCCGGTACGCGGCATGATCAAGCATTTCCGGCACGAGTTCGAGCATCACATCGAACACAAGACCTGCATCGTCCCCGCCTACGTTTGAGGCATCAAGAACATGGTTGAAATTGAACTCGACGGCAAAAAAGTGGAAGTACCGCCAGGCAGCATGGTCATGCATGCTGCCGACAAAGCGGGCTCTTACATTCCCCACTTTTGTTACCACAAGAAATTGTCTATCGCGGCCAATTGCCGCATGTGTTTGGTTGACGTAGAAAAAGCACCCAAACCCATGCCAGCCTGCGCCACCCCCGTGACGCAAGGCATGGTGGTCCGCACCAAGTCCGACAAAGCCATCAAGGCGCAGCAGTCGGTCATGGAATTTTTGCTGATCAACCACCCTTTGGACTGCCCCATTTGTGATCAGGGTGGCGAATGCCAACTGCAAGATTTGGCTGTCGGCTACGGGGGCGGTGCCTCGCGCTACGAGGAAGAAAAGCGCGTTGTGATGCCCAAGGACGTCGGGCCACTGGTGTCGATGCAGGAAATGAGCCGTTGTATCCAATGCACCCGATGCGTGCGCTTTGGACAGGAAATTGCCGGCATCATGGAGTTGGGCATGTCTCACCGGGGCGAACACTCCGAGATCGAGACCTTTGTGGGTGAGGGTGTCACGTCCGAGCTGTCGGGCAACATGATCGATGTTTGCCCGGTGGGTGCGCTCACGAGCAAGCCATTCCGTTACAGCGCCCGCACTTGGGAGTTGTCTCGCCGCAAGAGCGTGAGTCCGCACGATTCAACCGGCGCCAACTTGGTAGTTCAAGTCAAAAATCACAAGGTCATGCGTGTGGTGCCGCTGGAAAACGAAGCGGTGAACGAGTGCTGGATTGCTGACCGCGATCGTTTCAGCTACGAAGCGTTGAACGGGCCCGACCGCCTGACCGCTCCCATGCTGAAACAGGGGGGTGAATGGAGAGAGGTTGACTGGCAAACCGCGCTGGAATACGTGGCCAACGGATTGAAGCAAATTGCCGCGGACCAGGGTCCGGCTGCGATCGGCCTGGTGGCCAGCCCGCACTCAACCGTGGAAGAGCTGTACCTTGCCGGCACTTTGCTGCGTGGCCTGGGCAGTCAGAACATCGATTCCCGTTTGCGGACGGCCGACTACGGCAACATGGCCCCGGCAGGTGCTGCCCGGTGGTTGGGCTTGCCGATCGAAGAGCTGTCAACGCTCGACCGGGTGCTGGTAGTGGGTTCAAATTTGCGCAAAGATCACCCACTGTTTGCCCAGCGCATTCGTCAGGCAGCCCGAAAAGGGGCGCAGGTCAACGCATTGCTGGCTCAAAATCCGGACTGGGCTATGCCAGTCCGGCAGGTGGTTTTGGCTGATGCGGGCTACTGGTGCGTGGCTTTGGCTGGCATTGCCGCAGCGGTGGCAGAGGCCAAAGGTGTGGCTGCACCCGCCAACGTCGAAGTGAACGACGCAGCGCGTGCGGTGGCCAAGTCCCTGCTGTCGGGTGAACGCAAGGCCATTTTGCTGGGCAACGCGGCAGCCCACCATGAGCAAAGTTCCAGCCTGTTGGCCTTGGCTCAATGGATTGGCTCCCAAACTTCCGCCAAGGTGGGCTACCTCACGGAGGCGGCCAACACAGTGGGTGCTCAGCTGGTCAACGCCTTGCCCGGTGCAGGTGGT
>JBDKEX010000037.1:0-12468 GCA_039798985.1 Pseudomonadota bacterium
GGTGCCCGCCAAAAACAACAGCGCTCCGGTGGACAGGTCGGGCACAGGTTGCCAGATCCAGGGCAGGCCCAGGGTCATGACCAAAGCCCCCGCCCAGCCGGTGTAAAAGTGCATGGTCATGGCGCTTTCGGTACGGGCCATGCGGCTGGTCAGGATTTGAAAAACCGCGTAAGCCAGGGTCATGACCAGGGGCAATACGACCGCCCAACCTATGGCCTGCCCGGTGGGTTGAATGACCAGCAACGCCCCGCTGAACCCGCCCAGCACCAGCGCCCAGCGCAACAAGTTGACCCGTTCCTTCAAAAAAGCAGCCGCCAAAAGTGTGACCACCAGCGGGGTGAGCATGATGATGGCCGTGAATTCGCCCACGGGCATGTAGACCAGGCTGAAAAACCCCAAGGTGCTCACCAGCAGCAGCAAGAAACCACGCAGCAGGTGCAACCACGGGTGTTGGGTGCGCAGTGATTGTGGTCCACGGGTGGGCAGCACTGCGGCCGCCATGACCACAGCTTGGAACACATAACGGCACCACACCACCAGCAATATGGGCACGCTGGCGCTCAGGAATTTGACAGTGGTGTCCAGCGCCGCAAAACAAGCAACTGCTGCCACCAAAAAAGCCACCCCTTGCAAAGGGCGTGCGTAGTAGTGGGTCATGCAAACAGGGGCCGCACTATTGCACCCGATCGGCCAGCAACTCCCAGACCGGGGTCAGGCGGCCTTCTAAAAACGGGAGCGTGCCAAGGTCGGTGTGGCTTTCGTCGGGGCTGTGGAAGTCGCTGCCCCTCGAGGCGGCCAGGCCAAATTCCAGGGCCATGTCGGCGTATTTGGGGTATTCGCTGGGGGAATGGCTGCCCGTGACCACTTCAACACCCACACCTCCATGGGCTTTGAATTCGCTGAAAAGCGCGAATTCCCGGGTGGGGTTGTGTGCGTAACGGGCGGGGTGCGCAATCACGGCCACCCCCCCGGCTTCATTGATCCAGCGCACTGCATCGCCCAGCTTGGCCCAGCGGTGCGGCACAAAGCCAGGTTTTCCTTCCGTCAGGTATTTGCGAAAAACCTCGTTGGTGTCTTTGCACGCACCCGATTCCACCAAGTAGCGCGCGAAATGGGTGCGCGAAATCAATTCCGGGTTGCCCACGTACTTCAGGGCCCCCTCGTAAGCACCGGGTATGCCCACCTTGGCCAGCCCGGCGCTCATTTCTTGGGCGCGCTCGCCCCGCCCGCCACGGGTTTGGGCCAAGCCTTGGAGGAGCGCCGGGTGGTCTGGGTCAAACCCCAGGCCCACAATGTGCACGGTCACATCGGCAAAAGTGACCGAAATTTCCACCCCCGAAAGCCACGGCAACCCCAGGGCTTGCGCGGCGGCACGGGCGCGGTGTTGGCCGCCCACTTCGTCGTGATCGGTCAAAGCCCACAATTCCACACCGTTGTCTTTGGCGCGCCGGGCCAGGGCCTCGGGCGCCAAAGTGCCGTCGGACAGGGTGGAGTGGCAGTGCAGGTCGGCGTTCAGAATGCTCATTGGGAGTGATTTTAGTGGCGCGGATAAACTCGCGTGGTGTCGCTCTTCAAATCCGCCTCCCTGGTTTCTTTGCTCACCCTGGCTTCCCGCATCACGGGGCTGGTGCGTGAGTTGCTGATTGCCTCCACCTTTGGTGCAAGTGCCCTCACCGATGCTTTCAACGTGGCTTTCCGCATTCCCAATTTGTTGCGGCGCTTGTTTGCAGAAGGGGCTTTCAGCCAAGCTTTTGTGCCTGTGTTGGCCGCGAGTCGGCAACAGGAGGGTGATGCTGCCACCAAAACCATGATCGACCAGGTGGCCACGGTGTTGGGCTGGGCTTTGACCCTGACCAGCGTGGTGGGTGTTGCGGCCGCCCCGGTGTTGGTGTGGTTGATGGCTGCTGGCCTGAAACAAAACCCCCAGGGCTTTGACGTGGCGGTGGTGCTGACCCGTTGGATGTTCCCTTATATCGCGTTCATGTCGTTCGTGGCTTTGTCAGCCGGGGTGCTCAACACATGGAAGAAATTTGCGGTACCGGCTGCCACGCCCGTGCTGCTGAATGTGGCCATGATTGGTGCGGCCGCTTGGGGCGCGCCCTGGTTTGGGCGCCTGGGTTTGGAGCCCATTTACGCCTTGGCCGGGGGCGTGATGGTGGGAGGCCTGTTGCAATTTGGGGTGCAATTGCCCGCCTTGCGCCGGTTGGGTTTGCTGCCCCGCCCACAAATGACCTGGGGTGGATTGAAAACCGCTTGGGCACACCCGGGCACCCGCCGCATCACCACGCTGATGCTGCCCGCCTTGCTGGGCGTGAGCGTTGCGCAGATTTCCTTGTTGATCAACACCCAAATAGCGTCGCACCTGGCCACTGGCAGTGTGAGCTGGTTGACTTATGCCGACCGGTTGATGGAGTTTCCCACCGCTTTGCTGGGGGTTGCTTTGGGGGTGGTGTTGTTGCCGCAGTTGGCGGCCGCCCGCGCCGCAAAAGACGCCCAGCGCTACAGCGAGCTGCTCGATTGGGGGCTGCGCTGGGTGGTGCTGTTGGCGGTGCCCTGTGCCATTGCGTTGTTGACGTTTGCGCAACCTTTGGTGGCGGTGCTGTACCACTACGGTGCGTTCAGCGCCGGTGATGTGCAACAGACGACCCTGGCCTTGATGGGCTATGGCGTGGGTTTGCTGGGCCTGATTGCCATCAAGGTGTTGGCGCCGGGTTTTTACGCCAGCCAGGACATCAAGACCCCGGTAAAAATCGCCGTGGTGGTGCTGGTTTGCACCCAGCTGTTGAACTGGGTTTTGGTGCCATGGTTGGCCCATGCCGGTTTGGCTTTGGCCATAGGGTTGGGCGCCTTGCTGAACGCTGGCTGGTTGCTGGTGGGTTTGGTGCGGCGTGGCACCTACCAGCCCTTGGCGGGCTGGGCGCGCTTTGGTTTGCAGGTGCTGGCGGCGGGTGCCCTGCTGGTGGTGTACCTGCTGTGGCTGGCCGGCAGTGTTGACTGGTTGGACAAATCCCATGCACCCCAGCGGGTGCTGTGGCTGGTGGGGGCCGTGACCGGTGCAGGCGCGGTCTATTTTGGAGCCTTGCTGTTGGCTGGTGTAAATTTGCGCCACTTTGTAAGAAAGTAGTGCATGCCCTTGACTTGGAGCCGCCCCACACCGCTGGACTATTTCACTGCCCTGGTGGGCGATGACTCGGGTTTTCCGCTGCTGGAGGCCACGGTGGCGGTGGCCATGGACGAATACCCCGAACTGGATGTGCAACAGGTGCTGGGCGATGTGGACCAGTTGTTGGCACGTGTCAAACGCCGTTTGCCAGCAGATGCGCCCCCCATGCACCGTTTGCGGTTGTTGAACCAGTTTTTCTTTCAGGAGCTGGGGTTCGGGGGCAATGTCAACCACTACTACGACCCCGACAACAGCCACCTCAATGTGGTGTTGCGCACCCGCAAGGGCATTCCCATCACGCTGGCTGTGCTGTGGCTGGAACTGGCGCAAGGGTTGGGTTTGCAAGCGCGTGGCGTGAATTTTCCCGGGCACTTCATGGTCAAAGTCAACCTGCCGCAGGGCCAGGTGGTGTTGGACCCCTTCAGCGGGCAGTCACTCAGCCGCGAGGATTTGTCAGAGCGTTTGGAGCCCTTCAAGCGCCGCAATGGCTTGGTCGATGAGTTTGACATTCCAGTGGGTTTGTATTTGCAGTCGGCCCCACCGCGCGATATTGTGGCGCGCTTGCTGCGCAACCTGAAAGACATTCATCGCGCGCAAGAAGATTGGCAACGCTTGCTGATGGTGCAGGACCGCCTGGTGGTGTTGCTGCCCGAGGCTTGGGACGAGCGCCGAGACCGTGGCCTGACCTGGGCCGAACTGGGCAGGCCCGGCAAAGCGGTGCCAGATTTAGAGGCCTATTTGGCGCACACCGACGCGCCTTTGGACGCGATTGCCGTGACCGAGCGTTTGAGCGAATTGCGCCGGGCTCTGAACTGAGCTCAAAGCGCTGCCGGTGTGTGTTGGGGGCGTGCCAACAAACCTGCCAGAGCCAAAGCCCCGAAGGCAGCACCGGCCACAAAGGTGGCGCTGGCGCCCCATTGATCCCACAGCAGCCCTGCCAGTGCGCTGGCAAACAGCATGGCCACGCCACACACCAAATTGAACAGGCCAAAAGCGGTGCCGCGCAAATCGGCAGGTGCGGTTGCGGCCACCATGGTGGCCAGCAGCCCCTGCGTCATGGCCATGTGCAAGCCCCATAAACCAATGCCCGCCCACAGCACAACGCCCTGGTTGCTCCATGCCAGCAAAGCGTCAGCGCCTATCAACACCAGCAAGCCCCAAACCAGCAAGGTGCTGTGGTTGACCGAGTCAGCCAAGCGCCCCAAGGGGTAGGCTCCGGCCGCGTAAATCAGGTTCATCACCACCAACACCAGTGGCACCCAGGCCAGGGGCAAGCCACCTTGTTGTGCCCGCAGCACCAAAAAGGCTTCGCTGAACCGTGCCAGCGTGAACACGGCACCCACGGCCACCACCCACCAGTAGGCTGCACTGAGGCGTTTCAAGTTCTCGCGCTGTATGGGGTTGGTGCGTGGCAAACCGGCCGGGCGTTCGGGCTCGCTCACGCCCAGCACCAGCAAGGCCACGCACAAAACGGCCGGCACCACCGCCACCCAGAACACGGCCCGAAAATCATTGGCCCACAGCAACATCAGGCCCACGGCCAGCAGCGGGCCCAGGAAGGCGCCCACGGTGTCCAGCGATTGGCGCAAACCAAAAGCCGCACCTCGCAATTCGGGCGGCGCTATGTCGGCCACCAAGGCGTCGCGGGGCGCACCACGAATGCCCTTGCCCACGCGGTCCAGCAGCCTGGCCATGACCACCGGCTCTACCGAGGTGGCCAACGCGAACAAAGGTTTGGTCAGGGCTCCAAGCCCGTAACCCATGACCGCCAGTGGTTTGCGTTTGCCCCACCAGTCGCTCAAGGCGCCGGAAAACACCTTCGCGATCAGCGCCGTGGCTTCGGCTGCGCCCTCGATCAACCCAACCGTGAGCATGCTGGTACCCAGCACCGTGACCATGAACACCGGCAGCAGGCTGTGGATAAGTTCGGACGACAAATCCATCAACAGGCTGACGAAGCCCAGCGCCCAAATGCTGGCGGGCAGATGTGGGCGTGGATGTGGGTTCGTCATGGCGTGAAAAAGGCCCGCTGCCGGGCCTGGTTGAAGAGGGTATGGCCGATCAAGCCACCACCACTTGGGCACCGCTGCCCTGGGGGGCGATGGTGCCAATCTCGTAAACCGTTTCACCCAGTTCGCGCAGGGTTGCCGCCGTGGTCGCGGCGTGGGCGGCACCCACCACCACCACCATGCCAATGCCGTTGTTGAAGGTGCGGTTCATTTCGATATCGTCAATGCCCGCCGTGGCTTGCAGCCAGGCAAACAACTCGGTCTGGGGCCAACTGCCTTTTTGCAGGTGGGCGGCCAGACCTTCGGGCAGTACGCGGGGAATGTTTTCCAGCAATCCGCCACCGGTGATGTGGGCCAGTGCCTTGATCGGGTGCTGTGCCAGTGCGGCCAGCACGTTTTTCACGTACAAGCGGGTGGGCTCCATGATGGCTTGCTTGAAGGGCTTACCGTCCAGCGTGGCTGGCACCGTGCCTGTGCTTTCAGCCCGTTCAATGCACTTGCGCACCAGGCTGAAGCCGTTGGAGTGCACGCCGGCCGAGGCCAGGCCCAGCACCACGTCGCCGGGCTTGACTTCAGCGCCGGTCAAAATTTTGGATTTTTCCACCGCGCCCACGCAAAAACCGGCCAGGTCGTACTCGCCAGCGGGGTACATGCCAGGCATTTCAGCGGTTTCGCCACCGATCAGTGCGCAGCCGCTCAGCTCGCAACCCTTGGCAATGCCGCCCACCACCGCGGCGGCGGTGTCCACGTCCAGCTTGCCGCAGGCAAAGTAGTCCAGAAAAAACAGCGGTTCGGCGCCTTGCACCAGCACGTCGTTCACGCTCATGCCCACCAGGTCAATGCCCACAGTGTCGTGCATGTTCCATTCAAAGGCCAGCTTGAGCTTAGTGCCCACGCCGTCGGTGCCGCTCACCAGCACGGGTTCTTTGTAACGCTTGGGCACTTCAAACAGGGCACCAAAGCCGCCAATGCCGGCCAGCACGCCTTCGCGCATGGTTTTTTTGGCCAGCGGTTTGATGCGCTCGACCAGTGCGTCGCCGGCCACAATGTCCACGCCAGCGTCTTTGTAGGAAAGGGGGGTCGTCGTCATAAATCTGAGAAAGTAGGAAGCCCGATAGAATTTGTCCGATTTTACGGGGCTTGCCCGTTCTTACCTTCGCACACCCGCCATGCAACTGTCTGCCTACCAAATTCGCGCGCTCGCATGGGTGGGGTTGGCTGTGTTGGCGTGGTTGGTGCTGGTGTGGCTGGCGCCGGTGCTGATGCCGTTTGTGGTGGGGGCTGTCATGGCCTACGCCTTGCATCCGGTGGTGGAGCGTTTGCACTCGCACCGGGTGCCCCGGGTGGCGGGGGCTGCCTTGGCCATAGCTTTGCTGATGCTGGCGGTGGTGGCTGCTGCACTGTTGATTGTTCCTGTGGTTACCCGGCAAATCCCCTTGTTGCGCGAGCAAGTGCCTTTGTTGTTGGAGCAGCTCAACCTGTGGCTGGCACCCTGGGCCGCCAAGCTCGGCGTTGAGTTGCAAATTGACGTGGCAGCGGTGCGCGGCTTGTTGCGCCAAATGGTTGCCGGCCACGAAAGCGACGTGCTAGGTGGCCTGCTGGCCTCTTTGCGTTTGGGCGGCAGCGCACTGTTGACGCTGCTGGGCAATTTGATCCTCACGCCCATCGTGGCGTATTACCTCTTGCTGGACTGGTCGGGCTTGGTCCAGCGTGCCCTGCATTGGGTGCCGCCTCGTTGGCAGCCGGCCACGCGGTCTTTTTTTGACGACACCGATGCGGTTTTGGGCCAGTACCTGCGCGGGCAGTTGTTGGTGATGGGCTGGTTGGCCTTGTTCTACACCTTGGCCCTGGCTGCGGCGGGCTTGAAGCTGGCCCTCCCCATTGGTGTGTTCACCGGTTTGGCGGTGTTTGTGCCCTACCTGGGTTTTGGTTTGGGGCTGGTGCTGGCGGTGTTGGCCGCTTTGCTCCAATTCCAAGACGGCGCCTCGGTGCTTTGGGTGCTGCTGGCCTACGGCGTGGGCCAAATGCTGGAAAGTTTGTACCTGACCCCTCGTTTGCTGGGCGAGCGCATTGGTTTGCACCCAATCGCGGTCATATTTGCCCTGATGGCCTTTGGGCAGGCCCTGGGTTTTGTGGGTGTTTTGGTGGCTTTGCCCGCCAGTGCGGTGTTGTTGGTGGCGTTGCGGCGCTTGCGCGCGCTGTATTTGGCCAGCGGGCTCTACCAGCATGGCCAACCCCGCCATGACCCGGATGCTGCCCCATGAGCATGCATCAAATGGCGTTGGACCTGGCTCTGGCCGCCCCCCCCACCTTGGGCAACTTTGTGAGCGAACACAACCAGGCCGTGCTGGACCACCTGCGTTTGTGGGCCGGCAACCCATTGCGCTCACCTGTGCCCACCTATTTGTGGGGTGCGCCCGGCAGTGGCAAAACCCATTTGTTGCAAGCTGTGCGGGCGGCCTTGGTCGACCAAGGGGCGTGCGTTGGCTGGTTGGACGCTGCCCAACTCTACCCCCCCGATTTCGACGATCGCTGGCAAGTGCTGCTGCTGGACGATTGCCACCTGTACACCGCCGCCCAGCAAGCCACCGCGTTCAATTGGTTCGTGAATGCGCAGACCCCACCTTCCGGCACGGCCCGTTGGGTGCTGGCCGCTGGCGCAGCCCCGCCCTCCGATTTGGCCTTGCGCGAAGACTTGCGCACCCGCCTGGGGTGGGGGCATGTGTTCCAATTGCAGGCGTTGTCCGAAAGTGAACGCCGTGCCGTGTTGCGCCGCGCCGCCGACGAGCGGGGCGTGTTCCTGAGCGATGAGGTGATGGACTTCATGCTCAAACGCTTTTCACGCGACCTCAGCAGCCTGATGATGTTGCTGGACCAGCTCGACGGCTACGCCTTGCGCACCCAGCGCGCCATCACCATACCCCTCATCAAGGCCATGCTCGAAAGCGAATGACTGCCCCTGTGAAACAACTGGCCCTGTTCGATCTGGACCACACCCTGCTGCCCCTGGATTCCGACTATGCCTGGGGCGAATTCACCACCCGTTTGGGCTGGACCGATGCCGCTGTGTTCAAACAGCGCAACGACGCATTTTTTGCCCAATACCAAGCCGGCACGCTGGACGTGCACGAGTACGTGCGCTTTGCCACGCAAGCGGTGTGCCAGCGCAGCGCGCAAGAAGCCGGTGCGGCCCACGAGCGCTTCATGCGCGAGGTCATAGTTCCCGCCGTCCACCCGCAGGCGCGGGCCTTGGTCGATCAGCACCGCTCCGCCGGGCACGAGGTGGTGATCGTCACCGCCACCAACGAATTCGTCACCCGGCCCATTGCGCAGGCTTTCGGTGTTGAGCACTTGATTGCGGTGGAGCTGGCCCGCGACGCCAGCGGTTGGTACACCGGCGAAATCGCGGGCACCCCATCGTTTCGGGAGGGCAAGGTCACGCGCGTGGCCCAATGGCTGGCCGAACGCGGTTGGGGCTGGGCCGATGTGCACACCACCTTTTATTCCGATTCCACCAACGACCTGCCGCTGCTGGAAAAAGCCAATGTTCCCGTGGCCACCAACCCCGGTGCTGGGTTGCGTTCCTTGGCCCAAGCGCGCGGATGGCGCATACTGGATCTGTTTCAAGAACACGCATGATCAAAAAATTCATCGACAAGTTGTTGGGCAAAGCCAGCAGCAAACCCACTTCCAAGTTTGGCAAACGCGAAGACGTGCCCGTATCGGTGCACGGTATAGATCCGTCCCTGGTCGATGGCCGGGCGTTGGACGTGGTGCACACCCTCAAGCGCGCCGGTTTTGATGCCTTCATCGTGGGCGGCGCGGTCCGCGACCTGCTGTTGGGTTTGCGCCCGAAAGACTTCGATGTGGCCACCAACGCCACGCCCGAACAGGTCAAGGGGCTGTTTCGCCGTGCGTTCATCATCGGGCGGCGCTTTCGCATCGTGCACGTGGTGTTTGGCCGGGGCCGCCAAGACCGAGGGTTGAGCGAAGTGATCGAGGTGTCCACCTTTCGCGCCCACCTGGACAGTGCAGACGCTGAGCAAGTGAGTGGCAACGAGCGCACCAGCAAAAACGCGCTGGCCGGCATGACCCACGCGGTAGATGCCAGCGGCCGGGTGTTGCGCGACAACGTTTGGGGCCCGATCGAGCACGATGCAGCCCGCCGCGACTTCACCATCAACGCCATGTATTACGACCCGGAAACCGAAACCGTGGTCGATTTCCACCACGGCATCCGCGACGCCAAAAAGCGCGTGCTGCGCATGATTGGCGAGCCAGCGGTGCGTTACCGCGAAGACCCGGTGCGCATCATCCGCGCGGTGCGGTTTGCGGCCAAGTTGAGCGGCCTGGGTTTCAAGTTTGACGACAAAACCCGCGCTCCTCTGGCACCTTCTCTGGGGTTGCTGGCCGATGTGCCGCAAAGCCGTTTGTTCGATGAAATGCTCAAGCTGCTGCAAACCGGCCATGCGCTGGCCAGCATCGAGCAGTTGCAGTCCACCGGCCTGTCCAAAGGCATCTACCCTTTGTTGGACCTGGTGGTGCAGCGGGCCCAAGAGCCTTTTGTGCGCATCGCCCTGCAAGACACCGACCGCCGCGTGGGCGAAGGCAAGCCCGTGGCACCGAGTTTTTTGTTGGCCTGCGTGCTCTGGAGCGATGTGCGCGAAGGTTGGCAAAAAAGGCAAAGAGCCGGTGTACCCCCTTTCCCGGCCTTGCAAGACGCTGTGGACGAGGTGTTCGAGTCCCGCATTGGCGATGTGTCGGGGCGCGGCAAGTTGGGCGCCGACATGCGCGAAATCTGGATGATGCAACCGCGCTTTGACAAGCGCACCGGGCAGTCGCCGTTTTCGCTGGCTGAGCAAGCCCGGTTCCGTGCTGGGTTCGATTTTCTGCGTTTGCGCGCCCAAGTGGCCGAAACCGATGAAGAGCTGGCTCACTGGTGGGAAACCTTCAGCACGGCCAACGAAACCGTGCAGCGGGACATGGTGGAAGCGGTGCGTCTGGAGGCGCAGCGCAGCAAAACCTCAGGCTCGCGCACCGGTAAATCGTCCGGCCGAGGTGCAGCCAAAACCGCGATCCAACGCGATGGTGAGGGTGAAGCCACTGCCCGAGCCCGTGTGCACCGCTTGCCACCCGATCAGCTGCCCGTTGATGACCAGGGGCCCGTCGCAGAGGAAGGCTCAGACGCCGAAGACGCACCCGCCAAAAAGCGCCGCCGTCGCCGCCGCAAACCAGGGGGCCGGGGTGCAGAGGGGCAGGATGGGGCGGGTGCTGTTGACTGATAGCCAGCGCCCAGAGGTGGAGGCCTTTGTTGCCCTGGGCGCCAACCTGGGCGATGCCATGGGCGCATTGAGGGACGCGCTCGCCCAACTCAACAGTCTGCCCGGTACCCGCCTTGTGCGCCAGTCGGGGTTGTACAGAACCGCCCCTTGGGAGGCATCGGGCCCCGATTTCATCAATGCCGTGGCCCAGCTGGCCACCCGTTTGCCGGCCCCTGATTTGCTGAATGCCTTGCAAAAGCTGGAGTTGGCCGCCGGGCGGGAGCGCCCCTACCTGAACGCGCCCCGAACGCTTGATTTGGACATCTTGTGGTACGGATTGGGGCGGCTGCAATCGCCCCGTTTGACGGTGCCGCATCCGCGCATGTGGCAGCGAGCCTTTGTGTTGGTGCCGTTGGCCGAGCTTGCACCCAACAGGGTGCCGCCCGCCGCTTTGGCTGCGGTGGCCGGTCAAGCCATTGAACGCGTCTCGGATTGATGTGTCGGTCGGTCTTGCCGGGGCTTTAGGGGGCCAAACGTTCACGCAGCCAACCTTGTTCGTGGCTGGTGTAACGCAACCGGTCATGCAAACGGCTCTTGCGGCCTTGCCAAAACTCCCACTGATCGGGTTTGAGCCGGTAACCGCCCCAGTGGCTGGGGCGAGGCGGGTTCAATAAAAACTGCGCGCCGAATTTGGCTGCATTGGCCACCAGCACGCCACGCCCCGAAATAACCTGGCTTTGCGGACTGGCCCACGCGCCGATTCGGCTGTCCAGCGGGCGGCTTTGAAAGTACGCGTCGCTTTCTTCGGGGCTTACGCGTTCCACCGTTCCTTCAATCCGGACCACACGTTCCAGTTCCACCCAGTGAAACTGCAGCGCCGCGTAAGGGTTGCCTGCCAGCTCCAGCCCCTTGCGGCTCGCGTAATTGGTGAACCACACAATGCCTTGCTCGTCGTACCCTTTGATCAACACCACGCGTGTGCTGGGCCGAAGGTTGCTCCCCACGGTGGCCACTGTCATGGCATTGGGTTCCGGTACTTCGCTGCTGATGGCTTCATGCAGCCAGCGGTCAAACTGCTGCAAAGGGTTGGGGTGTGAGGCCTCTTCGCTCAACTCGGCGCGTTCGTAGCTTTTGCGCAGATCGGCAATGTTTTGCGTCGATTTCATGGGAGCAAGTATAGGCATTTGCCTAAAATGGGGGCCTATGACGGTTGAACACACACTTCCACCTGTGCTGGACTTGCGCCCGGTTGCACACCGGGGCGAACCTTTGCGGGGGCAGGCGCCCGCGGCGCGCTTTGCTCGCTTGTCCGAGGGTTTGCCAGCGGTGGCGGATGACTTGCAAGTGGTGTGGGAGGTTCGGGCTGAATGGCGCACCCGCCTGGCGGGGGAACCGGTGTTGTGGTTGCATGTGCATGCGCAAGCCGCGGTTCCTCAAGTTTGCCAGCGCTGTTTGCAACCTTTTGCCCCCAGCGTATCGGTGGACCGGTGGTTTCGCTTTGTGGCCGACGAGGCCACTGCCGCCCAGGAAGACGATGAGTCAGAAGAAGACGTGCTGGTGCTGGAGGATCGCTTCGATTTGCAAGCGCTGGTCGAGGATGAGTTGTTGATGGGTTTGCCTCTGGTTCCCATGCACGAGCTGTGTCCTGTACCTGTCAAAACCTCTGCCGGTGAGTTGGAGTTGGACTTGCCGGTGGAAAAGCCCAACCCCTTTGCGGCTTTGGCGGCATTGAAGTCGGGCGGTAAGCGCTGACGCCGCTGTGGTTATTGGGCTTGCAAGTCCTGCTGTTAAACCGCTATAATCCGCAGTTCTGTGCGCAGGCCAGTGATAATCTGTGTCTGGTGCTCCCACCCACCATTGCTTTCTTCATAGGAGCCAGTCATGGCCGTTCAGCAAAACAAAAAATCGCCTTCTAAGCGCGGCATGCACCGTTCGCACAACGCACTCAATGTGCCCGGCATCGCCGTAGAAGCCAACACCGGTGAAGTGCACCTGCGTCACCACATCAGCCCCAACGGTTTTTACCGTGGCCGTC
>JBDKEX010000038.1:0-20313 GCA_039798985.1 Pseudomonadota bacterium
ACTTTGGGCGCAAACACCGCATCACCGGCACTCCGACCACATTCTTCTCGGACGGAACCCGTGTGCCGGGTGCCGTTCCGTTGGACAAAATTGAGCAAGCACTCAACAACGCCAAGTAAACCCGACAGCCCAAGCCATCAGCAACATGCCGCACAACACCCACCCGCTTGCCACCCAGATTCGACGACTCGGCCATGCAGGGTTGGTCCCGTTTGTGTTGCTCGCATTGACGGTATGGGTGCTGACCGACATTGATTTGCAAGTGTGGGCGGCCATGGCCATGGCCTCTTACGCTTCGCTGGTGATTTCTTTTTTGGGCGGTATTTACTGGGGTGCGTTGTGGGCCGCGCCCAAACCGCTGCCCAATTTGCTCTGGTGGGGGGTGGCCCCAAGCTTGCTGGCTTGGCCGGGGGTGTTGATGCCGCCGCACGCCGGCTTGGTGTGGCTGGCGGCCATGCTGGTGGCGTGCTATTTGGTGGACCGCAAGTTTTATCCCGCATTGGGACTGGGGCACTGGCTGAGGCTGCGGTTTCAATTGTCTGCAGTCGCTGCGCTGAGCTGCCTGGTGGCCGCAGGAGCCATCTGATATGGCAACCTCCACGGCTCAAGAAGCGGTTCATTACGACATCAGTCTGCACGACCTCAACGCACACCTGTTCAAGGTCCGTTTGCAGATCGCCCAACCGGCCGCTCAGCAGACGCTGAGCTTGCCGGTGTGGATACCCGGGAGTTATTTGGTCCGGGAGTTTTCGCAGCAACTGCAAGGTATGGCCGTGAGCCAACATGGGCGCGCCGTGGCGGTGGAACAAACCGCCAAGAACCGGTGGCAAGTGGTTGGCCTCGACCCCGCAGCCCCACTGACCGTGGAATACCAGGTCTATGCTTTCGACCCGTCGGTGCGCACTGCTTATCTGGACCAAACCCGTGCCTTCTTCAACCCCACCAGCCTGTGTCTGCGGGTGTGGGGGCAGGACCAGGCTCCACACAGCGTGTCGCTGCTGGAGCACCCGGCTGCAGCCCTTTGGACGGTTTACACCGGGCTCACCCCCAGCCCACGAAAATATAAAGGCCGCGCTACCAACACCTACCTGGCCCAAAACTACGACGAACTGGCCGACAGCCCGTTCACTTGGGCCGAGGGTTGGAGCGGGCAATACCAGGTTCGGGGCACCACCCACCAATGGATCGTGACCGGCGCTGATGCGGGGCTGGATGGCGAACGGCTGCTGCGCGACGCCAAAGCCATTTGCGAAACCCAGATAGCTTTTTGGCACGGTGAAAAGGGCGACCCGCCGTTTGGACGCTACGTCTTCATGCTGCACGCCAGTGCCGAAGGTTACGGAGGGCTCGAGCACCGCAATTCCACCGCGCTGATTTGCCAGCGGGCAGACCAGCCCCGTTTACCCGCTGCGGGCGAAACGCCGGCGGCAAAGTTCGAACTCAAACCCAGCGACGGCTACACCACCTTGCTGGGCTTGATCAGCCACGAGTACTTTCACACATGGAACGTGAAACGCCTGCGGCCACACGAATTTGCCCGCTACGACTACGACCGTGAAAACCACACCGAACTGTTGTGGTTTTTTGAGGGCTTTACCAGCTACTACGACGACCTGATGCTGCGGCGCGCCGGCCTGATCACCGCTGAAACGCACCTCGCACTGCTGGCCAAAACCATCAACCAAGTGCTGCAAACCCCCGGGCGCCAGGTGCAAACCGTGGCCCAGGCCAGCTTTGAGGCCTGGACCAAGTACTACCGGGTGCAAGAAAACACGCCCAATGCCACGGTCAGTTACTACACCAAGGGCGCCTTGGTGGCCCTGTTGTTGGACCTGACCTTGCGCCTTGAGGGGCACTGCACCCTGGATGACGTGATGCGCGCCCTGTACCTGCGCTGCAAAGGCGGCCCGATGCGAGAAACCGACCTTGCGGCCGTGCTCAAAAAATGTGGCAAGCGAGACTACCGCCCCGAATTGAACGCGTGGGTGCACAGCACACAAGCCCTGCCGCTGGAAACACTTTTGCAAGCCCATGGTGTGGCCTGGGTGAACAAACCCGCACCCTTGGCGCAACAACTGGGCCTGCGAGTGGCAGAGGCCGGTGGCTCTCTGGTGTTGAAAAACGTGTTGCGCGGTTCGGCGGCCGAAGCCGCTGGCATGGCGGCTGGCGACGAATGGCTGGCCGTGCAAACGCCGGGGGCTTCAGAAGCCGACGAAAACATTTGGCGGGTGCGCAAACTCGATGAAGTGGCCTTGTACGCCAAGCACCACAGCACCTTCACCGCTTGGGTGGCGCGAGACGGCCGCGTGTTGCGTTGCCCCATGCGCTGGCCCGAAACCTTCCATGCGGTGGAGCTGCGCCCCGCTCCTCAAAGCGGCCCACTGCCAGCAGCTGCACCTGCCACCTTGAATTGGTTGAACAGCTGACCCGTGCGGTTCAGCGTCGGCGCAAATCGAGCACTCGCTTGGCCTTGCCCTGGCTGCGTTCCACGCCGCCCTCGGCCCGCAAATCGATGGTGGCAGAAGTGCCGATAAAAGTTTTGATGTCTTTTTGCAGCGCCTTGGCGGCAGATTTGGCCAAGGTGGAATCGGGCGCCAGGCCGGGGCGGGTTTCCACCAGCACCGTCAAGGCGTCCAACGGCCCTTGCTGCGTCAACACGCACTGGTAGTGCGCAGACAGCGCGGGCTGTCGCAAAATCAGCTCCTCCACCTGCGAAGGAAACACGTTCACGCCGCGCACAATCATCATGTCATCGCTGCGGCCGGTGATTTTCTCCATCCGCCGCATGGGGCGGGCGGTGCCTGGCAGCAACCGGGTCAAGTCGCGCGTGCGGTAACGAACAATGGGCAAAGCTTCTTTGGTCAAACTGGTGAACACCAACTCGCCCAATTCGCCATCGGGCAGCACCTCTCCTGTGTCGGGGTCTATGATTTCCGGAAAAAAATGGTCTTCCCAAATGGTCGGGCCATCCTTGGTTTCGATGCACTCGTTGGCCACGCCCGGCCCCATGACCTCACTCAAACCGTAAATGTCAACCGCGTCCAGGCCCATGCGTTTTTCAATGGCCAAGCGCATGTCGTTGGTCCAGGGCTCGGCTCCGAACACGCCCAAGCGCAAGCTGGACTCCGCCGGGTTCAAACCTTGCCGTTCGAATTCATCGGCTATGGCCAGCATGTAGCTGGGTGTCACCATGATGACCGTGGGCTGAAAATCTTGAATCAGTTGCACCTGGCGTTCGGTTTGGCCCCCACCAAATGGCACCACGGTCAAGCCCAGTTTTTCGGCCCCGTAGTGTGCCCCCAAGCCCCCCGTGAACAGGCCGTACCCGTAACTCACATGCACCAAATCACCGGGCCGGGCTCCCGCCGCGCGCAGGCTGCGGGCCACCAAAGCGGCCCAAGTGTCAATGTCGTTTTGGGTGTAGCCCACCACCGTAGGCTTGCCTGTGGTGCCACTGGAAGCGTGAATTCGCACCACCCGATCCCGCGGCACAGCAAACATGCCAAAAGGGTAGTTGTCACGCAAGTCCGATTTGGTGGTGAAAGGGAATTTGCTCAAATCGGCCAAGCTTTGGCAGTCACTTGGGTGGACCCCTGCCGCATCAAACCGCGCCTTGTACACCGGCGAATGATCGTAGGCGTGCTGCAAACTGGCCTTGAGGCGTTTGAGCTGCAAAGCACGCAGCTCGTCAACGCTGGCTTTTTCGATCGGCTCCAGGGGAAACGCGTGCATCATGGTCAGACCTCGCCAGACTGGGGCACCACCGTGCCAGGGATTTGGGCACTCTTGCCCCGAAACACGGCCACCACCTCGCCACGCTGGTTGCAGACCCTCATGTCGTAAATACCGTGGCGACCGCTCAACACCTGTTCCAGCCCTTCGCAGGTCAGCACATCCCCTTCGTGGGCCGGGCGCAAAAATTCAATGCTGCAACCGGCAGCCACCGCATTCTTGTTGTAGCTGTTGCAGGCGAAGGCAAAAGTGGAATCGGCCAACGTGAAAATGAACCCGCCATGGCAAATTTGGTGACCGTTCAAATGCAGCCCTCGCACGGGCATGCGCATTACCGCACGCCCAGGCTCACAAGCCAGCAATTCAATGCCCAAAGTGTCTTTGGTGGCCGTGTCCACGGCGTACATGGCTTGGCCCACCTGGTGCGCCAACGCAAATGCAGCCTCGCCCGGGCGCTGGGTACTCACCTCATGCCCCCTTGAATTGCGGAGCGCGTTTTTGCAAGAACGCGGTCACGCCTTCCATGTAATCGTGGGTTTTGCCTAAAGCCGATTGCACTTTGCATTCTTCGTCCAACTGTGCGTCCAGGCCGCGCAAACCCGCCCCTTGCAGCAAATGGCGCGTGGCCACCAGCGCCAGGGTGGGCATGTCGGCCAGCTTGGCAGCTTGCGCCAAAGCAGCAACCACAGGCTCCTGGGCCACTTCCCAAATCAAACCCCACTCTTTGGCTTGCTCGGCAGGCAATTTGTCGCCGGTCAAAGCCAACGCCATGGCCCGGGCCAAGCCCAAGCGTTCCACCAGCAGCCAACTGCCCCCGGTGTCAGGTACCAACCCTATTTTGCTGAACGCCTGCACAAAGCTTGCGCCAGGCGCGGCAAAAACCATGTCGCAGCACAGCGCCAGCGAAGCCCCCGCACCGGCAGCCACGCCATTGACGGCGGCCACCGTGGGCAGCTTGAGTTGTTGCAGTTTGCGTGCAGTGACGTTGAAATAGTCATTCACCAAAGGGCCTGGGTCGGCCCGCGACAGCAAGTCATCGCCGGGGGCAAAGTCCAGCTCCGACAAATCCAGCCCGGCGCAAAAGCCGCGACCTGCACCGGTAATGACCACCGCGCGCACATGGGGCGCCTCTTCAGCCCGGGCCAATGCGGCCCACAAATCACGGTGCATTTGCCTGGTGAAGCTGTTGAGCGCCTGCGGACGGTTGAGCGTGATGAGCGCGACAGCACCTTGCTCGCTGTAAAGCACCGGTTCGGCCACGTGGGGCTCTGTCATGAACGCGTCTCCTGTGGTTTTCCAAAACCAGCAATCTACCATTAACCAACCGATTGGTCGGTTAATGTTTACCCTAGGCCAGAGTGGTGATAAATTACGGACCAAACCCAAAACAAGGCACTCCATGGACACCCCCGAATTGATACAAATCCGCACCGAAGGCCGTGTGGGCATCGTTGCCCTCAACCGCCCCAAGCAGCTCAATGCGCTCAACGACCAGCTGATGAACGAACTGGGCGCCGCGCTGCAAGCGTTTGACGCCGACGACAACATTGGCTGCATGGTCATTACCGGGAGCGAAAAAGCCTTTGCCGCGGGTGCCGACATTGGGGCCATGGCCGCTTACAGCTTTGCCGATGTGTACAAAGGCGACTACATCACGCGCAACTGGGAAACCATACGCAGCATCCGCAAACCCATCATCGCGGCGGTGAGCGGTTTTGCCTTGGGTGGCGGCTGCGAACTCGCCATGATGTGCGACTTCATCATTGCGGCCGACAACGCCAAATTTGGACAACCCGAAATCAAACTGGGCATTATTCCGGGCGCGGGCGGCACGCAGCGTTTGCCGCGCGCGGTGGGCAAATCCAAGGCCATGGACCTTGCCTTGACCGGCCGCATGATGGACGCCAGCGAAGCCGAGCGCGCCGGGTTGGTCAGTCGCGTGGTGCCACTGGACAAATTGATGGACGAGGCGCTTGGCGCCGCCTTGACCGTTGCCGGATTCAGCCAGTTGGCGGTGATGGCGGCCAAAGAATCGGTGAACAAGGCTTTCGAAGGCAGCCTGGCCGACGGTGTGATGTTTGAACGCCGCCTGTTCCACGCGCTGTTTGCCACCAACGACCAAAAAGAAGGCATGGCCGCGTTCGTGGAGAAGCGCCCCGCCCAGTTCAAACACACTTGAAAAGTTTGTGTTTTTGGCGCTATAATTGAAAGCTTAGGCTCTTTAGCTCAGCCGGTTAGAGCGACGGAATCATAATCCGCAGGTCCCCTGTTCGAATCAGGGAAGAGCCACCAAACACAACCCACTGTTCAGCAACAGTGGGTTTTTTGTTGCTCCTTGTGCCCTACACGGGCTCAAAGCGCCGCACCCACCCAGCGGGGGTTTGCACCATTTCATCGAAAGAAGCGGCCAACCTCATCCAGGTCACTTGGGTGGCGTTCCCTTGTTCGGGCCGGTAAAGAATCCCGGTTTCCAGCGTCGCCTCAACCAAACAAGCCCCCACCACGGTATAGCAACCGCCCTTGTGGTGACGCAGCCGGACCCCCGCTTTCAAGTGCTCTGGCACGTTTACTGTCAACGTTTGTTTCATGGCAGCCCGTTTCAATGTCAGTAAACACCGGGCAAAAAGCGCGCGGTGTGCGCCTTGTATGCGGCGTATTCTGGGTAGCGTACAAGCAGCATGTTTTCTTCTACCGCCGCCTTGAGGCTCAAAACGCCCAAAAGGGCGCACCACAGCGCGGCGCCACCCAAGGTGCTCAGCCAAGCAGCACAACCGGCCGCCACAAGCAGCACAGCCGAGTACATGGGGTGCCGGATCCACCGGTAGGGTCCACCTTGAATCAGGTGCCCGCCGGCCCGGGGCTCGGGGTGAATATTGAAGTTGCCTGGACGATTGCTGCGCAAAGCCCAGAGCCCAACCACCGCACCCATCCACCACAGCCCAAAGGCAAAAAGCCCGGGCAAGCTCGTGCCAGCCTCGATCCAGCACAGCACCGCAAACACGAACAACAACCCGAATTGCAGAAAAACCAACAGTGAACCGATTGCGCGCGTTGTCATATTGCTTGGCTTGGCCCAGTTAATGCTGTCTTCAGCTGGTTTTTGAGAATCCAAAAAATTCCACACTTTGCTCCCACAAGCCCATGAGTACACGTCAACGACACAAAATGCGCGAGTTGATCGAGGTCACGCTCGAATGCGTATCCACCGGTGAGGTAACGCGCGAATTCGCAGCGCGCAACCTCTCTGGGGTGGGTGTGCCCTTGTCGGTCATCGGCCGCGTGCTGGCCACTTCGACGCCAACCGAGCCACAACCTTTCGGCACCACAGCCCCGCTCACCGGCAACTTTGCTCCCGTGCATAGAACGCCAGTATTGTCGCCGCAGTCTGCCCCCTAGTCGCGCAATACGGCATGCCCAACAAGGCGCAGCCGGGCGCTCGCCTGATGGATGCAATTGGGGTATCGGTCACCCCCCTTCTCTGGTATCCTGAGACTCGTCCAAGTAGGGGGTCATCATGGTCAATTTATGGGGCGCTGAAACCAAGCTGCCGTTGGGGGCTTTGTTTGCGGGCATGGTTGCGTCTTTGGCCCTGCTCAGCGGCTTGGCGCAGGCCGCCAAACCTGCCCCCGCTCTGTACAGTTATTACGCTGTTGGAACCGTGGGCAGCCCAGTGGGCTCTGTCGCACCCAAAATCACATTGCCCAAGCCCACTTACCCGTCTTATGTGCTCATGGGCGGCGGCCCCGACGTGGATCAGGCCTTCAGGTGGATGATCCAAAAGGCCGGCATATCCCAACCCACCGGCGGGCGGTTGGTTGTGATACGCACCACCGGCGATGGCGCCTACAACCCTTACATCTACTACAGCAACAAAAGGTCTTCCACCAAGCCCAGCGACGTTGTTGACGGCTGGGTAGGCGGTGCTTCTTTGGGCCTGACCTCTGTTGAGACCCTGGTCATTCCCAGTGTGGAAGCTGCCAAAAACAGCACGGTGAACGCAATTGTGGCCAACGCCAACGCTGTGTGGATTGCCGGAGGGGACCAAAGCACCTACATAAGGTTCTGGAAAGGCACCCCGCTGGAAGCCACCTTGAAGAACCTGATGGCCAACAATGTGCCCATAGGAGGCACCAGCGCCGGCCTGGCGGTCATGGGAGGGTTTGATTACTCTGCACTGAACGCCTCTGCCACTTCGCCCTTGTCGCTTCAAAATCCGTACTATTCCGACATCACTTTTGACCCCAGCCCCCTGAGCACGCAAGGCGGGTTCATTGCGCCTGAGGCCTTCAAGGACGTGATTTTCGACTCGCACCTGGACTCCCGCGACCGGATGGGGCGTTTGGTGACTTTCGTGTCCCGGCTGGTGGGCCCCTATGCTGGCACGGCAACCCAGACCTACGGCTGCCCCGGTGGCGTGTTGGGGAACAGCCAGGCACGGGGCATAGGCGTGGGCGTGGAAGCCGCGTTGCTGGTTGCAGGCAGCCCGGACGGCTATATCGGGGAACGCGTGACCAACGTGTCCACAAGCACAGAGAGTGCCGTGTATTTTGTGGGCGTGACCATGGGCCCCACCCAGTGCCTGGCCGGAAAACCGCTGGACGTACCCACCTCGTCGGTGGCCATTCGCAAGTTGGCCACGTCGGGGCGGCAGGTGAACCTCACCCGACTCACTGACCCAGTCTATGGGTTGCCTGTTTACAAGTGGGGCGGCGTTTCTTATGGAACCTTGACCCCCACCAACCCCTATTGATGCGCAAAACCACCGGGCAGCGTCCGTTTATGCAGCCGCATGGCGTACCATGCAGGTCTGAGAAGTAGGATCCACGTTTGCGGTCACATCAGGAAAGCGCCCTATGAAAATCCGACATCTGTTGCTTGGCTTGGCTCTTACTGGCAGCGCCATGACCCTTACGGTGGGCGGCATCGGATTCTGGGTCGGCTCTCGGCTCACCAGTGGCATTTCTGATGCGGTTTTGGCGAGCACCGCCGTGGCCGACTCGGGCAACGCAGACATGATGCACGACGCCATTCGCGCCGACGTTCTGGCGGCAATCGTCGCTGCCCAGCAAGGCGACTTGGCGGGTGTGGAAGCCGCCTCAAAAGATTTGGAGTCCGACGGGCAGCGGTTGATAGAGCTCTTGACCAACCTTGAGTCGCTGAATTTGGGCAACGATGTCAAGCAGCTTTTCACAGCAGCGCTGCCGGTTGCCAAAGCCTACGTGGCCACCGGAAAGCAAGTCCAGGCGGGTTTGATCACAGATGGCGCCGCGGCGCTGGCACAACTGCCCAAATTCACCCAAGCGTTTGAAACACTGGAAGTGAGTTTGGCGGAGCCGGGCGAACGCATACAAGCTTTTGCCAAGACCACAGAAGTGGAGAGTTTGAAGGTCGCTGGTCAGTCAAAATGGTATTTGCTGGGTGCCACCGTTGTGGCGACTGCGTTGCTGCTGGCGCTGTGTGCATTTGTCATGCGTCGCATATTGACGGGCTTGTCGCTCGCGGGTCGGGTGGCCAACACCGTGGCCGGTGGTGATTTATCGCAAAAAGTCAGCGTTACCGGCGAGGCCGAGGTTTTGGTTTTGCTGCAGGCGCTGGAAGACATGCGCCTGAAACTGGCGGATTTGACTGGCAGGGCATACGACATGGCCGACAGCGTTGCCGCCGCTTCGGGGCAAATTGCGCAGGGCAATGAAGACCTGGCACAACGAAACGACAACCAACTCCAGTCCATACAAGCAACGTCTAGGGCCATGCAACAACTGAGTTCGGCAGTTGAGCAAAATGCCGACAACGCGGCTTTGGCCAGCCGGCTCTCGTTGGACACCAGCACGGTGGCCGTCCGTGGGGGTTCCGAGGTGTCGGAAGTGGTATCGACCATGCAGGGCATTGCCGAATCCTCGCGCAAGATTTCAGA
This sequence comes from Pseudomonadota bacterium, assembly GCA_039798985.1. Classification (GTDB taxonomy): domain Bacteria; phylum Pseudomonadota; class Gammaproteobacteria; order Burkholderiales; family Burkholderiaceae_C; genus JBDKEX01. The sequence goes on from JBDKEX010000038.1 coordinate 9,647, forward strand.
CATCATCTCGGTCATTGACGGCATTGCATTTCAGACCAATATTTTGGCGCTGAATGCTGCCGTGGAAGCTGCACGCGCAGGGGAAGCGGGCCGTGGTTTTGCGGTCGTGGCCTCTGAGGTCCGGAATCTGGCGGGTCGCAGCGCCGATGCCGCGAAAGAAATCAAACAACTGATTTTGGCGAGCGTTCAGCGGGTCGAACACGGCAACTTGCTGGTCGACCGGGCTGGCGCCACCATGAACGAAGTGGTGGACTCCGTCAGACGGGTCACTGAGCTGATGACAGAAATAAGCGCCTCGACCCAAGAGCAAAAACTGGCCATTGCCAGCGTGTCTGAGGCAGCAACCGCGCTGGAGGACTCATCCCAACAAAACGCCAGTTTGGTTGAAGAAAGTGCCGCCGCCGCCGCCAGCCTCAGCGACTTGTCTCAGTCTTTGGTGCAACTCGTTTCGTTTTTTCATTCCACGGGCACGTCGCACCCCCGCGCTGGCAACGTACCCCGCCTAACCCACTGAGAACCCCGGCATCGCCCTCCTCTTCGCATGAACGACACAAGCTCCAGCACAACGCCGACCCTGCCTGACCGCCTGTCTGTTGACCCACGCAGCCCCCACCACGTACCCGCCGTGTTTGAACACGACATTGGCATTCGCCTCAATGGAAAAGAGCGTTTTGACGTGGAGGAATACTGCGTCAGCGAAGGCTGGGTCAAGGTACCCGCAGGCAAAACCAAAGACCGCAAAGGCCGCCCATTGCTGATTCAACTCAAAGGGCTGGTAGAAGCGTTTTACAAACCGACCGTTTGACCCCAACACGGCAGGGTGCTGCAGGCCATCACGGGGTGGTCTGCTTCAGCTGATCGGCTCGCTGCTGCATTTGCTGGTTGGCTTGCTCCAGCTGCTGCTCCACCGACTGCTTCACGCCTTGCGCCTGTTCCAGTTCCTTCTTTTTCACCACCGCAGCACCGGCGGCGGTCGCCGCGGTTTCGGCTCCACAACCGCTCAGCCCCAAAACCACGCCGGCCAAGCACCCACCCATCAGAATTCGGTTCATCTCAAACCCCCAGTTGTCGGCCACAAGTGACTCTATTATCGGCGTGCAAGTTGGGCTGGTTATACTGTTTTCGCGCACCCCACACGCCTGCCAATTTCTCTGCAGCCACCCCACTGAACAGCACCCGCATGAAGCTGCCCGAGGTTCCCGCCGCCAACACGGCCGATTTCCAGACCCTGTTTTTGCGCGCCACACCTTTGATGGACATGCGTGCGCCTACGGAATTTTTGCGTGGCAGCCTTCCTGGGGCCACCAGCCTGCCGCTGATGACCGACGAGGAGCGCGCCCAAGTGGGCACCTGCTACAAAAGACAAGGCGAAGGGGCCGCCCTGGCGCTGGGGCACCGTCTGGTCTCGGGCAAAACCAAAACCGTACGCCTGGAAGCCTGGGCCCGCTTTGCGCAAACCCACCCGCAGGGCTACCTGTTTTGCTTCAGAGGTGGGCTGCGTTCGCAAATCGTTCAGCAATGGCTCTACCAAGAAGCCAACATTGCCTACCCGCGGGTGTTGGGTGGCTACAAGGCAATGCGGGGTTTCTTGACCGACACGCTGGATCGGGCGGCCCTAGAATGCCAGTGGACCGTTTTGGGCGGCTTGACGGGTTGCGGCAAAACAGAGGCGCTCCAGCAGCTGCCGCACTCTGTGGACCTTGAAGGCCATGCCAACCACCGCGGGTCCAGTTTCGGCAAACGGCCCAGCGGGCAACCCTCCCCCATCAACTTTGAGCACAGTTTGGCGGTGGACATATTGCGCAAACGCACTGGCGGGATTGCGCACTTTGCGGTGGAAGACGAAGGACGAATGATCGGTGGCTGCGCCTTGCCGCTTGCCTTGTTTGAGCGCATGGGTCAAGCCCCCGTGGTTTGGCTGGAGGACAGCTTTGAAAACCGAGTACAGCGCATTTTGCAAGACTATGTGCTGGACCTGTGCAAAGCGCACCAAACAGTACACGGGGCCGAAGAGGGGTTTGAAGTGTTCGCACAAGGCCTGAGAGGCAGCCTGCACAACATCACCAAACGGCTGGGGCTGCAACGGTATATGGAGCTCGACGCGCTGATGCAAACCGCCTTGACACAGCAACGCCACAACGGCGCGGTAGAGTTGCACCAGGCGTGGATTGAACGCCTGCTGAAAGACTATTACGACCCCATGTACACCTACCAACAAAACAACAAAGGCAAACGCGTGGTGTTTCGCGGAAACCGCGCGGAGGTGGTGGACTTCCTGACGAGGGCGCTGCCATGACCCGCAAGTCCCCCTGAAACCCTCAGCCACCGTGTCATCCAGCAACCATGGCCTCAATATTGCCCAGCTCGATGCGGTCAACCACCTGGGTGGGCCGTGTCTGGTGCTGGCGGGGGCTGGCTCGGGCAAAACCCGGGTCATCACGCACAAAATCGCACGACTGATCCAAGCGGGTTTGGCCGCGCCGCGCATTGCCGCCATCACCTTCACCAACAAGGCAGCAGCCGAAATGCGTGAACGGGCGCGGCAACTGGTGGGCAAGCCCGCCAAAGACGTGCTGATTTGCACCTTCCATTCGCTGGGCGTGCGCCTGCTGCGCGAAGACGGCGCGGTATTGGGCCTCAAACCCCAGTTTTCCATCCTGGACACGGACGACATCACCTCCATCTTGAAAGACATAGGAGGCACCACCGACCTGGCCACCGCACGCAGCTGGCAATGGACGATCAGCGGCTGGAAAAGCGCTGGCTTGAACGCTGAACAGGCGCTGGCCCAGGCGTCCGGCGACATTGACCGCCAAATTGCCCTGGTCATGGCCCGCTATGAAGAGCGTTTGACCGCCTACCAAAGCGTGGACTTTGACGACCTGATTGCCTTGCCGCTGAAACTGCTGCAGCACCACACCGAGGTGCGCGATAAATGGCAACGAAAACTGGGCCACGTGCTGGTGGACGAATACCAGGACACCAACGCCACGCAATACGAGCTTCTCAAACTGCTGGTGGGCGAGCGAGGCCGCTTCACCGCCGTGGGTGACGACGACCAGTCGATCTACGGGTGGCGGGGTGCCACGCTGGACAATCTGAAAAAACTGCCCCAAGACTTTCCTGAACTCAAGGTCATCAAGCTGGAGCAAAACTACCGTTCAACCAGCGCGATTTTGCGTGCGGCCAACAATGTGATTGGCCCCAACCCCAAGCTTTTTCCCAAAACCCTGTGGAGCGAGCTGGGCGAAGGGGAGCCGGTGCGGGTCCAAGCCTGCGAGGCCGAAGACCACGAGGCCGAGCGAGCGGTGGCGCGAATCCAGAGCATACGCGCCGGTTCCACGGCTTCGGGCACCCAGTTCAAAGCCTTCAAGGACTTTGCCATTCTGTACCGGGCCAACCACCAGGCCCGGGCTCTGGAAACCGCGCTGCGCAAGGCGCAAATACCCTACAAAGTGTCGGGCGGCACCAGTTTTTTTGACCGGGCCGAGATCAAAGACCTGTGTGCGTGGCTGCGCCTGCTGGTCAACAACAATGACGACCCCGCCTTTTTGCGGGCCATCACCACCCCAAAACGTGGCATCGGGCACCAAACTCTGCAGCAGTTGGGTAACTTCGCCACCCAATACAAACTCAGCCTGTTCGAAGCGCTGTTTTCCCATTCCTTGCCCGCAGCGTTGCCAGGCCGGGCGGTGGCGGGCCTGCATGAATTTGGCCGCATGCTCAACGACTTGGAGCACCGGGCCCGGCACACCATGGGCTTTGAAGCGGCCCGAACCTTTTTGGAAGACTGGCTCAAAGACATTGGCTACGAAAAACACCTGTACGACAGCGAAGAAAGCGAAAAACTGGCCGCAGCCCGCTGGGGCAATGTGGTGGATTTTTGCGACTGGGTGGCGCAACGCTGCGGGGGCCAAATCGACGACACAGGCGGCATGACCACCGAACGCGAGGTGAAATCGATGCTGGAAGTGGCCCAAACCATCGCGCTGATTTCCACCATTGCCGACCGCGAACAGGACCAAGACGTGGTCACGCTGTCCACCTTGCACGCCTCCAAAGGACTGGAATGGCCGCATGTGGTGCTGGCCGGGGTGAACGAGGGCTTGCTGCCGTTTCGGCCCGACGACGATGTGGCCGCCGACGCCATGGCGCTGCGGATACAAGAAGAGCGGCGGCTGATGTACGTGGGCATCACGCGGGCACAACACACTTTGGTGGTGAGCTGGCTCAAGCGCCGCAAAAAGGGCCGCGAAATGGTGCCCGGACAGCCCAGCCGCTTTATTGAAGAAATGGCCCTGGACCAAGCCACGGTCAAAGTAGACCCGCGAGAAAAATTGCGAGCCTTGCGTGCAGAGTTCGCCAAAAAAGCCGCTGAAAATGCTGCACCAACTTGGGCACCGAAACTTTGACATTGATCAACAAAGTTTCCTTAATGTCCAGCTTCAGCTATCATCTCGGTTCCTAAGCAGTTGATTAAAAAGGTAAAATGATGAAATCTGCAATGCGTCGCCTCTTCACGGCTTTGCCGGTCCTTCTGCTTCTGGGCATGCTGCCGGTTGCGCATGCGCTCAATGCACCCAAAGGCAAGGCGATCCTGACGATTTCGGGCAAAGTGGCAGACACCAACAAAGACAAAACGGCTTTGTTTGATTTGGCCATGATCGAGGCATTGCCGCAAAAAACCTTCACCACCAAAACCCCCTGGGACAACCAGCCCATCAAGTTCACGGGTCCCTTGCTGCGCGACGTTTTGGCAGCGGTCAAGGCCAATGGCACCAATATCAAAGCCGTTGCGGTCAACGACTACAAAATCTCCATTCCTGTGGAAGACGCTCAAAAATTCGACATGGTTGTGGCGCACCGCATGAACGACAAGAGCATCCCGGTGCGAACCAAGGGCCCTCTGTTCATTGTTTACCCCTTTGACGCCGCCAAAGAGCTGCAGAGCAGCACCTACTACGAGCGCTCCATCTGGCAACTCAAAGCCATCGAAGTTGAATAACGGTTCGGTTAATGCAAGTTTCCAAAGGCAACCGCCGTTTTCTGGTTGGGTTGTCAGCCGCCACATTAGCGCTGGTGCTGGGGCTCATGGCCATCATGGCCCTGTTCCAGCGCCAGGCTCAGTCAGTTGAAGAGGCCGCCCGCCTACAGGCCGATTCGGTCACTGCGCTCACGTTTCAATTGGAACGTGAGTTTTTGCGTTTCCGGACGGAACTGACCACCGCCCTGCGGGCCAAAGAAGCCCCCGACTGGGATGAGGTGGTTTTGCGGTACGAGATTTTTCTGAGCCGCGCCGATTTGATTCGCAACAACCCCAGCACGGTCAAATTACGAGACCAAGACGTGTACACGGGCCTGTTGCCGCGCCTGGACGAGTTCGTAGAGCATGCCGACCCCCTGATGGCGGACCCGGCCAAAAGCCCGGCCGAGCTGGAAAAATTGCTGACCAAGCTGTATGAACTGGGCCCAGATGTGCAAGCCCTGTCCCAGGTGGCCAACAGTTTGTTGGTCAAGCTGATGGAACAGCAAGTGGAGACCGTGCGTTCGCAAAGCCGCGTCATCACCTGGTTGGTTCTTGCCCAGGTGGGCGCGGTTTTGTTGGCCGCCGCCACGTTGTTGCGGCGTCAGCGCCGGCAGGAGCTCGAACGCGCAGCGCTGGAGGCGCTCAACCAAGAACTGCGCGATGCCAAGTACCAAGCCGATGCGGCCAACCGTGGCAAAAGCCGTTTCTTGGCCAACATGAGCCACGAATTGCGGACCCCCTTCAATGGCATGCTGGGCATGATGGGCATGTTGGATGACACCCCGCTCAACCCCCAGCAGCGGGACTACATTCAAACGGCCAAGGATTCCGCACAGCATTTGCTCACGTTGCTGAACGATATTTTGGACATGTCGTCGCTGGAAGCTGGAAAAATGAAAATCCAGCCCGAGCCGGTGGACATTCAACGCCTGTTAAGCGACGTGAACAGCTTGATGAGCGGGGCCGCGGCGCGCAAAAAACTGGGCTTCAAGCTGGACGCACCTGCGGACATGCCCCCTTGCGTGGAAGTGGACGCAACCCGTTTGCGCCAAATACTCTACAACCTCCTCAACAACGCCATCAAATTTACCGATGCGGGGTCGGTCAATTTCCGTGTCGCTTGCGAACGCAAATCGGCTTCAGTTGAGTGGACTTTTGAGGTCACCGACACCGGCATAGGCATGAGCCCGGCAACTGTGACCCAGTTGTTTCAGCGCTTTCACCAAGAAGACTACACCACCACCCGCAAATTTGGTGGCACCGGATTGGGCCTGGAAATTTCGCGCAGCTTGGCCCGGCTCATGGGCGGCGACATTTCGGTGCAGTCAACCCAGGGTGAAGGGTCTTGCTTCACCGTCAAGCTGTCCACGCCCATATGCGAGCCCAGTGCGGTTCAAGCCGGCCCGGCCGCTTCAGACGTGTCCAGCACTGAAGAACAGCTGCTGGGTGCGCCGTTCGCATCCGCAGAGCAGCCGCCCACCCCGCTGGTACCGCAGCCAGCGGCCACGTCAGGCGCGCTGTCAATACTGGTGGCAGAAGACCACCCGGTCAATCGCAAGTTTGTGGGGGCCTTGCTGGACAAATTGGGCCACCGTGTCACCTTTGCCGAAAACGGAAAAGAGGCTTTGGATTTGGTCACCCACCAAGACTATGACGTGGTGATCATGGACGTTCACATGCCAGAAATGGATGGATTGACCAGCACCCGCCTGATCCGGCGCTTGGCGGGTGAACGGGGCAAAATCCCTGTCATCGCGCTCACCGCTGACGTGATGAACGAAGCCCGCGAGCGGGCATTGGCTGCGGGGGTGGACGAATTCATCTCCAAGCCGGTCCAAAAAGAGAAGTTGGACCAAGCCATCAAGTTGTGGATCAACAAGCAGCGAGACTGAAACCTGCTGCTGCTCTCAACCCCCAGTACAACCCGCCGAAATATCCAGCTCTGCACGGTACGCCTGGGTGCTCACGCCCATCAAGCCCAGCACCGAATGGAAAAGGTTGTCGTGGCTCAGCGCCTGTTGCGCTTTTTGGTTCACACACGACAATTGGGCGGGCCGAGCAGCCTGCCAGGGGCCTGAAAGCCAGGTCAACATGGGCACATGGGTTTGCACTTGGGGCGCCAAACGGTAGGGCATGCCATGGAGGTACAAACCGTTCTCGCCCAAAGACTCCCCGTGGTCCGACACATACAACAACGCCGTGGGTCGATTTTGCTGTTTCAGCCAGGCAATGGTTTGGGCCAACAAATGGTCGGTGTAGCGTATGGTGTTGTCGTAGGTGTTCACCAGCGCCTGGGGGTCGCAATCGGCCAACACATTGGTGGTGCATTCGGGCAAGTAGGCCTTGTGCTCGGGCGGGGTGCGTTTGTAGTAGGCCGGGCCGTGGCTGCCCATTTGGTGCATGACCACCACCGTCCCCCTTGCCCTGCGTTCGGCTGGCAATTTGGCCCACTCGGCGGGCAAGGTCTTGAGCATGATTTCGTCGTGGCACTCATCGCCCTCGCAAGCCATGGCGGTGGTTGAAACATACGGCACTCGGTCACACAAGCCTTTGCAACCCGATTGGTTGTCCAGCCACAACACGGCCAAACCGGCGCGCTGAAGCACGTCCAACAGGTTTTCGTAACGCCCGCTGTCAGACTCAAAATCGGCTTTGCCCAGATGCGAAAACATGCACGGCACCGAGGCTTGGGTGCTGGTCCCACACGACCGAACATCCGAGAAATAGGTGAGCCCGCCTTCTGACTGCACTTGGCGCAACAGGGGGGTGGTGTCGCGGGCATAACCCCCCAAGCCAAAGTTGGCGGCCCGGGCCGTTTCGCCCAGCACCAACACAAAAAGCGGGGCTTGATCGGGATGGGTGGGGGTGTTGCGCAATTGAACCACCGCCGCCACCGGCTGCAATGTGCCAGCGGTCGCCTTGGAAGGGCCCACCATTTGCGCCACGGCATAAATGGAGTTCAAAGGGTTGACCATGTAGCGCAAGGATTTGTGATTGCGCATGATTGAAGCCAGGTCTTGAAACACCAGCCAGACCAAAGCCACCGCAACCAACAACGCAGCCAATGCCCCCAGCGCTTGGCGCGCAGCCGCTCGCTTCCAGGGCACCGGCGCCAGCGGTTGGCGCCACAACCACCAAGCCGGCAACGCGCCGCCCAGCAGCAAGGCCCCCAACAGCCCAGGGGCCAACAAGTCGCGAACCTCTCGAACATCGGTCGCCGCCACGTTGGCCAGCATGGTGCTGTCGATCACAATGCCGTATTGGGCCATGAAATAACTGCTGCTTGCCGACACCAGAAGCAACAACACGCCCACCGGTTTGAGCCAACGCGGCCACACCCACCCAGACAGAAACACCACCAGCAAAGTGGTCACAATGCCCGCCAGCGCCGCGCCCACGGCCCAGCCCCGCAGCCCCGACACCTCCGGCAACTCGGATATTCGCCACCACAGCGGCAAATTGCCCACTGTGGCCAACCACACACAAAGCCCCCAGAGCACGGCCACCGGGTCGCGCGTTCGAGCCGGTGCAAGCGACAGCAGTTTCACATCAGACCTCAACCCACAAACAAACCGCTATTGTGAATCACCTGACTTATCTGCGGCTTAAGAGACAAGCTGCCCGCAAGGCGCGGCGCCAAGCCTGCTCCTTAAGCTGAAGGTAAGATTGGGTGTGCTCAATACACAGGCATGAACGCAAGAACCCACTCCCACAAACGCCTGTTGCTGATTGGCACCTTGTTCACTTTGTGCGCGTTGGCTTGGGACGCGTCTGGGCTGGACATGCCGGTGATGCACCAGTGGGGCAACGCCCAAGGTTTTGCGCTCAAACACGATGCGTTGCTGGAAACCTGGCTGCACGATCGCATCAGAGGCGTGCTTTGGCTTGCGTATTTGCTGCTGGCCTGGATGGCCTGGCGCCCACTGGGCCCTTGGAAAGCCCTGCCACCCCGGCAACGCTGGGCGGTTTGGGTGGGCATCACCGTGGCCTTGGTGGCCACCACCCTGCTCAAGCGCCAAAGCTTGACGAGTTGCCCGTGGGATTTGTCGGATTTTGGGGGCAGTGCGACTTACATCTCTCATTGGCAATTCGGCATCAGCGATGGTGGGCCTGGGCGTTGCTTCCCGGGAGGCCATGCCTCCGGAGCGCTGGCTTTTTTGGCCGTGGTCTTCCCGTGGCTGGGTGTTCACAACGAGCGCCCGCGAAAACGTGCCTGGGGGGCGTTGATCGCCGTGCTGGCGTTTGGGAGCGTTCTGGGCGCGGTACAAACGCTGCGTGGCGCCCATTTTCCGAGTCACACCTTGTGGACCGCGGTTGCCTGTTGGTTCAGCGCGTGGGCCGTCTGGTACTGGATGGCCGTGAGGCCCATTCAACTCCCGGCTACCAACCCCAACCCACATGCAGGGGCAGGTACACCGCCATACCCGTGAGTATGGTGCCCAGCACGCCGCCGCGCCCAAAAAACCATAGCAACCCGGCCACGGCCGCGTACAGGCGCGCGTCTTGCCAGGTGCTTACCAACACGCCCTGGGTGGCCACAATCTCCGGAATCACCACCGCGGCCAGGGCCGCAATGGGCGCGTATTGCAGCCCGCGTTCAGCCCAGTGGGGCAAATGCCAAGGCTTGCTTGAAATAAAAAAGAAGCCCCTTGTGAGCACGGTCACCAAGGCCATGCCCACTGTGGTCAGAACCACCTCTGGGTCAACCATGCGAACTCCCGTGTGGTGCAGGGCGCCCGCGCAGCCACCGGGGGCCATGGGCCTCGGCAACCAAGCAAAAGGCAACGGCAGAGGCAATGGCGACCACAATATTGAGCTTGAGAGGCAAGGCCCAGGCAGCCACGGCTGCGGCCCCCGCAACACCGGCCGATACGACGCGCAAACGCGAGGTGGCCAGCGAAGCAGCCACCCCCAGCAAAGCCAAAATACCGGCAAAGCCCAAACCCCATTCGGTGGGCACAGCATTGGCCAAAACAACCCCCACCACACTGGACGTCATCCAAAACACATAATTGATGGCGCAGTTGCCGGCCAAATAGGCCTGTTGCCGCTCCAGTTCAGCCGGCGTTTCGCCGGGTTTGGCATAGCGCTTGGCAAAAAACACATAGCTCAGGTCGCCGGTTGTGTATCCCGTGATCAGGCGCTCGCGCAAGCTCAAATGCATGACATAGGGCCTAAGGTGCGCTGAAAACACCACAAATCGCAAATTGACACAAAATGCAGCCGCCCAAATGACCCACAAAGGCGCCCCCGATGCGATCAGGGGCATGGCGGTCAGCTGTGCACTGCCAGCATACACCAGCAGGGTCATCAACACCGCCTCCCAAACGCCCATGCCGGACTTGACCATGGCCACCCCGGTCATCAATCCCCAAGCCGCAATGCCCGTGGCCACGCCACCTTGATCGCGCAAGCCCTCCCGAAACTCGGGCAAACGGCGGTATGCGGCGCGCCAGAACATAAATTCAGCTCACCCAACCAAAGGGGCGGCGGCCCCCAAACGCGCGCCCTGGGGCAACTGCAGGCCGCGCAAAAATTCGGCTGCGCCCAAGCGTTTGCCCCCCGCGCGTTGCAGACTGGTCAAACACAGCACACCCTGGCCGGTTTGCACACACACCCCTTCGGACCCACTCGATACCAC
>JBDKEX010000039.1:0-2932 GCA_039798985.1 Pseudomonadota bacterium
TGGAGAGGCCGGGCCACGCGGGCGTCGTCAGGTTGATGCCCACCCCCACCACCGCGTAACGCTGGTGGGCCAAGGTTGCGGTTTCCACCAAAATCCCGGCCAGTTTGCGTCCTTGCCACCACAAGTCGTTCGGCCATTTGAGCCGCACCTCGGGGTGCAGTGCTTCGGCCACGGCCACACCCACGGCCAACGACAACCCCGCCCAATCCACCGGGGCCAGCGGCAAACCCACCGAGAACACCAGCGATGTGCCTGGCTCAGTCACCCACGGCTTGCCTTGCCGCCCCCGCCCGGCGGTTTGCTCCACCGCAGCGAGCAAAACCGGTTCGTGCTGGCCGTCTCGGGCCCGCCGCATCAGCTCTGTGTTGGTCGAATCAACCCGGGGCAGCACCTCCACGGTCAACCCTGGCCAGATATCTTGGGCGGTTTGCCACAGGGTCTCTGCCTGCCGGGTCAGCGCGATCAAGGCCTGTTCTGCGGCCATCATGTGCGACGCGCCCGAGACCGGGGTGCCAGCAAGGTACCACGGCAGTTCACGCTGCCACAGTGGCACGCGTATTCGGCCTTGAGCTTGGGGGTCATGCGCTCGTCAATCACCAAACCGTAGTCGTAAAACAGCTCGCTGCCCGCTGCAATGTCGCGCAAGGCTTTGATGAACACCCGTCCATCAGCACGTTCTTCAGCCACGCAATTTGGCGCACAACTGTGGTTGATCCAACGCGCCGAATTGCCGCCGTATTTCGCGTCAATCACATGGCCATCGTCAACCGAAAAGTAAAACGTGTGCTGGGGATGCAGGGGATCGTGTGGATGCCGGTGCAAGGCCTCGGCCCAAGTGATCAATTCGCCGGTGTACTCGATCAGGATCTCGCCCGCGGCCCAATCCACAGTGGTGTAAACCCCTTTTCCGTGGACGCCAGAGCGACGCACCTGCAAGCGTCGCGCAGATCGCACGCCCATGGTCGGCCTGGGCGGGTCAGCAGCGATCAGGGATTTGTGCGGGTTGTTCTGCGGCACGTGAAAATTTTGGTAAGGTAATTCCATGCATGTGCGCGCAGGCGTGCGCACACCGGTGCGCGTGTGCGCGCATGGAACTGGATTGTAGAGATGAAAACGACAAGTTTGACCAAAACCCTCGTGATTGCCGAGAAACCCTCTGTGGCCCAAGACATCGTGCGGGCGCTGACGCCCGTGGCGGGCAAGTTCGAAAAACACGAGGACCACTTCGAGAGCGAGCACTACGTGGTCACTTCCGCCGTGGGCCACCTGGTGGAAATCGCGGCACCGGAAGCCTACGACGTCAAGCGCGGCAAGTGGAGCTTTGCCCACCTGCCGGTGATCCCGCCGCACTTTGATTTGAAGCCGATCGACAAAACCAAATCCCGCTTGTCGGCCGTGGTCAAGCAGGCCAAACGCAAGGACGTGGGCGCCCTGGTGAACGCGTGCGACGCGGGGCGCGAGGGTGAACTGATCTTCCGCCTGATCGAGCAGTACGCGGGCGGCGCCAAACCGCTGAACAAGCCCGTGCAGCGCCTGTGGTTGCAGTCCATGACGCCTGCGGCCATCCGCGAAGGCTTCGACAAGCTGCGCAGCGACGAGCAGATGCGCCCGCTGGCCGATGCCGCGCGCAGCCGCTCCGAGGCCGACTGGCTGGTCGGCATCAACGGCACCCGGGCCATGACCGCGTTCAACAGCCGCGACGGCGGCTTCTTTTTGACCACGGTGGGCCGGGTGCAAACCCCCACGCTGGCGGTGGTGGTCGAGCGCGAAGAAAAAATACGCGCCTTCAAAAGCCGCGATTACTGGGAAATCCACGCCACCTTTGACACCCAGGCGGGCGAATACCCTGGCAAATGGTTTGATCCGTCGTTCAAAAAACCAAGCGGAGACGGCGCAGACGCAGAACTCAAAGCCGACCGGCTGTGGGCCGAGCAAAGCGCACAGACCATAGCCCAAGCGGTGCGTGGCCTGCCGGCAACGGTCACTGAAGAATCCAAACCCACCACCCAGGCCAGCGGCCTGCTGTACGACTTGACCAGCCTGCAGCGTGAAGCCAACGGCCGTTTCGGCTTCAGCGCCAAAACCACGCTGGCGTTGGCGCAAAGCCTGTACGAAAAGCACAAGGCGCTGACCTACCCGCGTACCGACAGCCGCGCCCTCCCCGAGGACTACCTGCCCACTGTCAGGCAAACCTTCGAGATGATTGCCGACAGCCCATTCAACCACCTGGCGCCACACGCCTTGACCGCGCTGAACAACGGCTACATCAAACCCACCAAGCGGGTGTTCGACAACAGCAAGGTAAGCGATCACTTCGCCATCATCCCCACACTGCAAGCGCCCAGCGGACTCAGCGAAGCCGAACAAAAGCTGTACGACCTGGTGGTGCGCCGCTTTTTGGCCGTGTTCTTTCCGGCGGCAGAATTCATGGTCACCACCCGTGTCACCAAGGTAGCGGTGCCGGGGGCCGAGCACCACTTCAAGACCGAAGGCAAGGTGCTGGTCAAGCCGGGTTGGATGGCCGTGTACGGCAAAGAAGCCGCAGAAGACGTGGAGGGTGCGCAGGCCGGAGACAAAGGCCAAAACCTGGTGCCGGTGCAGCCCGGTGAAACGGTGAGCACGCTGGAGGCACTGGCCAAGGCCCTGAAAACGCGCCCACCCGCTCGCTACACCGAGGCCACATTGCTTGGCGCCATGGAGGGCGCGGGCAAGCTGGTGGATGACGACGAGCTGCGCGAGGCCATGCAGGACAAGGGCCTGGGCACACCGGCCACCCGCGCCGCCATCATAGAAGGCCTGTTGACCGAAAAATACATGCTGCGCGAGGGGCGCGAGCTCCTGCCCACCGCCAAAGCGTTTCAGTTGATGACTTTGTTGCGCGGCCTGGAGGTAGAAGAGCTCTCCAAGCCTGAGCTGACCGGCGAATGGGAGT
>JBDKEX010000040.1:0-5986 GCA_039798985.1 Pseudomonadota bacterium
CAGGCGCTCCAGGCCCATGCCGGTGTCCACACAGGGCGCGGGCAGCGGCGTGACCGAGCCGTCCTCGGCCATGTTGAACTGCATGAACACGTTGTTCCAGATCTCGATGAAGCGGTCGCCGTCTTCATCGGGGCTGCCGGGAGGACCGCCGGGGATATGCTCGCCGTGGTCGTAGAAGATCTCGGAGCAGGGGCCGCAGGGGCCGGTGTCGGCCATCATCCAGAAGTTGTCGGACTTGTAGCGGCCACCCTTGTTGTCACCAATGCGGATCACGCGCTCGGGCGGCAGGCCAATTTCTTTGGTCCAAATGTCAAACGCTTCGTCGTCTTCGGCGTAGACGGTGGCCAGCAGGCGCTCTTTAGGCAGCTTGTAGACCTCGGTCAGCAGTTCCCAGGCCCACTTCAGGCTTTCGCGCTTGAAGTAGTCGCCAAAGCTCCAGTTGCCCAGCATTTCAAAAAAGGTGTGGTGGCGGGCGGTGTAGCCCACGTTTTCCAGGTCGTTGTGTTTGCCGCCGGCGCGCAGGCAGGCTTGCACCGAAGCCGCGCGCACGTAGCTGCGCTTGTCGGTGCCCAAAAACACGTCCTTGAACTGGACCATGCCCGAATTGGTGAACATGAGCGTGGGGTCGTTGCCAGGCACCAGCGGGCTGGACGCCACCACGGTGTGGCCCTTGGAGGCAAAAAAGTCCAAGAAGGTCTTGCGGATGTCGGCAACGGAGGCCACGGGGGTAGCGGACGGCTGTGTCATGGTCTTGGTAGGGTGACTAACCCTTCATTTTAAGGGGCAGGCTGGCGCAGGGCTTTGCTCAGCATGATCACGGGCAACAAACCCACCAACACCAGGGTCAGCGCAGGCAAGGCCGCCTCGCCCAACCTTTCATCGCGGGCCAGTTGGTAGGTCACCACCGCCAAGGTGTCGCTGTTGAAAGGCCGCAACACCAGGGTGGCCGGCAGTTCTTTCATCACGTCCACAAATACGAGCAAGCCCGCGGCCAGGGTGGACCTTTTGAGCATGGGCCAGTGCACTTGGGCAAACAAGCCCCAGCCGGTGGAGCCCAGCATGCGGGCCGAATCGTCCAGGCTGGCGGGAATGCGCGCATAGCCACTTTGCACCGACTGCAGCGCCACCGACGCAAACCGGACCAAGTAGGCCCAGAGCAACCCCAAAATGGTGGCCGTGAGCCAGTAACCTACACTGCTTTGGGGCCAGGCGTTCTGCAACCACCCCACTGGCAACAGCAGCCCCACCACCACCACCGCCCCGGGCACCGCATAGCCCAAGCCGGCCAACTGCACCACCTGCCGGGTCAAATAGCTGGGCCGCATGCGCTGCGCGTAGGCCAGAGTCAAAGCCACGGCAGTAGCCAGCACAGCGCTCAAGCCGGCCAGCCACAAGCTGTTGCGGGCCCACACCCAAAACGACCCCCACGGCAACTCTTCCCACCCCCCGACCAGGGGGCGCAGCATGAACAGCACCGGCAGCACAAACCCCATCAGCACCGGCACGGCGCACAGCAACCAAACGCCCAACGCCGAACGGCCCAGCAACCGCGTGGGTTGTGCCTCTGAGGTGCCAGCACCTTGGCCCCGGGTCGTTACAAAGCGCATGCGTTGCTGGGCGTTGTGCTCCAGCCACAGCAGCAAAGCCACTGTGACCAGCAACAAGGTGGCGAGCTGTGCGGCCGCAAACCGGTTGTCCATCACCAGCCACGCCTTGTAAATGCCGGCAGTGAAAGTTTGGATGCCAAAGTAGCTGGCCACCCCAAAGTCAGCCAACGTTTCCATGAGGGCCAGTGCCACCCCTGCCGCCACCGCCGGGCGAGCCAATGGCAACGCGACCTCGCGCACCCGCCGAAGCATGGGCGCACCCAACAAGCGAGCTGCCTCCATCAACAGCGTGGCCCGCTCGCCCAGGGCGGTTCGGGCGAGCAAATACACATAAGGGTAGAGCGCAAAGGTAAACACCCAAACCGCCCCCCAAACGTTGCGCACCTCTGGGAAAACCCTGCCTTGCCAGCCCAACGTCTCGCGCAACAAGGTTTGCAGGGGCCCTGAAAACTGCAAAAAATCGGTGTAGGCGTAGGCCGTGACGTAAGCCGGCATGGCCAAAGGCAACAGCAAAGCCCACTCCAGCCAGCGCCTGCCCGCAAAGTCAAACAAGGTGACTGCACAGGCGGTGCCCATGCCCACCAAAGCAACGCCTGCACCCACCGCCACACACAACAGGACCGAGGTTGCCATGTAATCGGGCAGCACGGTCTGCCACATTTGCTGCCACACCTCGGCGGCCTGGGCATCCCATTGCAGCCATGCTGCGGCCAAGGCAAGCAAAGGCAACACCAGCACCGCCGCCAACAGCACCAGCGCTGCCTGCGGCCACCAACGCCAAAAACGCAAAGGGAATTGAGCCATATCAATGCAAATGAGAATTGTCATTATCTACAATGGCAACCATGTTTCTGAATGTGGCCCAACTTTCCATACGCTACCCGGGCGCAAGCCAAGCCGCGGTGGATGGCGTCTCTTTGGGCTTGCGCGCCGGAGAAATTGGTGTGCTGATCGGCCCTTCAGGTTGCGGCAAAACCACTTTGCTGCGTGCGGTGGCCGGCTTGGAGCGCGCCAGCGGCGGGCAAATATGGCTTGAAGACAGCCTGGTCAGCAGCGCAAGCACCCACTTGCCCCCCGAGCAACGCCGCATTGGCATGGTGTTTCAAGACTACGCCCTGTTTCCGCACATGGACGTGGCCACCAACGTGGCCTTCGGCATCAAACACCTGGCTGGCAGCGAGCGCCAAAAACGGGTGACCGATGTTCTGACCCTGGTGGGCCTGGAAGGCCTGCAAGCGCGCTACCCACACGAGCTGTCGGGGGGGCAACAACAACGGGTGGCGCTGGCGCGCGCCCTGGCACCTCAGCCACGCTTGTTGTTGTTGGATGAACCTTTCTCCAACCTTGACGTGGACCTGCGCGAAAGGCTGGCCCACGAGGTGCGGCACATCATCAAAGCGGCCGGAACCACTGCGCTGTTTGTGACCCACGACCAACTGGAGGCATTTGCCATAGGCGATGTGATTGGCGTGATGCACCAGGGCCATTTGCACCAGTGGGACGACGCCTACGCCCTGTACCACCGGCCGGCCACCCGGTTTGTGGCGGAATTCATTGGGCACGGGGTGTTTGCTCCGGCCCAAATTCACCAAGAAGGCGCAGAAACCGTGGTGCACACCCCCCTGGGGCCACTGCGAGGGGTGGAGGAATGCCCGCTGCCTTCGGCTTATGTGGGTGGCCTGTGCGATTTGCTGTTGCGCGCCGATGACATCGTTCACGACGACGACGCCCCGGTGAAAGCGCAAATCGTGCGCAAGGCGTTTCGCGGATCCGAATTTTTGTACACCTTGCGCTTGGTCAGCGGCGAAACGCTGATGACGCATGTGCCCTCGCACCACAACCACGAGGTTGGAGAATGGATAGGCATACGCGCCGCAATGGACCATGTGGTGACGTTTGAACGCGGCTCAGGCGCCAGCGCACCCCCGGCACCCGCTGCCCACAGCGCCTGAAACCCCCGCGTCAAGTCACAATCGGTTCAGTGTTTGTGGCCGCCGTGCCCTGCTTCGTCATGGCCGTGGGACGACATGTCGTGCTTCATGGCCTCCGATTTGTCCATTGAAGCGCCTCCGAGCGCCCGCACGGGCAATTTCAGCTCCAGCGTGCTGCGTTTTTGCGCCGCGTCTTCAAACACCAAAGTCAGGGGCACCGCGTCACCCACCTTCACAGGCTGCTTCAAGTCCATCAACATCAGGTGGTAACCACCGGGTTTGAGTTCGGTGGTTTTGCCCGCCGGCAACGCCACGCTGCCGACCGCGCGCATGCGCATCACGTCATTTTCCATGGCCATTTCGTGGATTTCGGCCACCCCAGCCACCGCTGAAAGCACGCCCACCAGTTTGGCGTTTTTGTCGGCGGTAAGCCGCATAAAGGCGCCCGTGGTTTTTTGCTGGGCCACGGTCGCACGCACCCACGCATCTTCCACCTTCACCCCTGGGGCCTGAGCCCAAGTGGGCGCAAAAAAGCCACCTAACACCAATGCAAACAACCAATTTTTCATCGCAATCATCCTGATTTTTGAACAAATTTTGCACGGCAAGCAGCCGCGCCCGGCGGCCTCAAAAGCCGCCCCAAGCCAGATGGCCCCGCAGGGCACGCACTGTTTCAGGACAAAATTGGCGGGGCCCTGGGCTGGACCGCGTGCCCGGTGAAAGCGTGCACCCAGGCCAGGCCAGCGGTGGGCAGCAAAAACCTTTGCGAAACCAAAGGCAAGGGCGCAAAGCCATTGGGTGGTGGCAAGGCGCTGTGGTGTGCAACAAGGCACCAAGCGCAATCCATGGCGCCCATGTCGGCAGCCGGCCCATCGTCATTCGGCAAGCCCACCACGCCCGTGCTGGAACAAACTTCGAACGCCAACCCCGGGCCCTGCAAACCTGCCAGCGCCTGCCGGGCGCCCGGCAGCAGCGCCGCGAGCACCCAAACCCACACGGCAAACCGTGCAGCAAATGAGCGTTTGCGAAGCGGCCAATTCATGCGTCGATTGTATCGACTGCCTCTACCAACAGTCGCTCATTGGCCGGGGTGATCTGAGTTACATCAAAGTTACACTTGCCAAAACAAGCTACCCAAAACAACCTTTCCCACCTGGAGGCACAAAAACATGACACCCGCCGAACAAGCCCTGCGCGAAGCCGCCCTGGAATACCACCGCTCACCTCAACGGGGCAAGATATCGGTCAACCCGACCAAGCCGCTCTCGAACCAGCGGGACCTTTCTTTGGCCTACTCGCCCGGTGTGGCTTTTCCTTGCCTGGAAATCCAGGCCGACCCCACCAAGGCCGCTGACTACACCAGCCGCGGCAACCTGGTGGGCGTGATCACCAACGGCACCGCGGTGTTGGGCCTGGGCGATATTGGCCCGTTGGCGGGCAAACCGGTGATGGAGGGCAAGGGCTGCCTGTTCAAGAAATTCGCCGGTATCGACGTGTTCGACATTGAACTGGCCGAGCGCGACCCAGACAAGCTGGTGGACATCATTGCCAGCATGGAGCCCACCTTGGGCGGCATCAACCTGGAAGACATCAAGGCGCCTGAGTGCTTTTACATCGAGAAAAAGCTGCGCGAACGCATGAACATTCCGGTGTTCCACGACGACCAGCACGGCACCGCCATCATCAGCAGCGCCGCGCTGTTGAACGGCCTGGAACTGGTGAAGAAGGACATTGGCACGGTCAAGATCGCCGTCTCTGGCGCGGGTGCCGCCGCGATTGCCTGCCTGGATGTGATGGTGGGCTTGGGCGTGAAGGTGGAAAACATTTTGGTGTGCGACTCCAAGGGCGTGATCCAGACCGAACGTGACGACGCCAAAGCCGGCAAGCTGGATGCCTCCAAGCAACGTTACTGCCGCACCACCGCAGCGCGCACCCTGGCCGATGCGGTACAGGGCGCCGACGTGTTTTTGGGTTGTTCCGCCCCCGGCGTGATGACGGTGGACATGGTCAAAACCATGGGCACCCAGCCCATTATTCTGGCGCTGGCCAACCCAGAACCCGAAATCCGCCCCGAACTCGCCAAGTTGGCGCGGCCAGACTGCATCATTGCCACCGGCCGCTCGGACTACCCGAACCAGGTCAACAACGTTTTGTGTTTCCCTTACATCTTCCGGGGTGCGCTCGATTGCGGCGCCACCAAAATCACCGAAGAAATGAAGCTGGCCTGCGTGCGCCAGATTGCCGACCTGGCCAAAAGCGAGATCAGCGACGAGGTGGCCGCTGCTTACGCCGGGCAAGAACTGGTGTTCGGGCCGGAGTACCTGATTCCCAAACCGTTTGATTCGCGCCTGATTTTGAAAATTGCGCCAGCGGTGGCGCAAGCAGCGGCCGATTCGGGCGTGGCGGCGCGGCCGATTGCGGACATGGAGGCCTACAAAGAAAGCCTGA
>JBDKEX010000041.1:0-12405 GCA_039798985.1 Pseudomonadota bacterium
TCGATGCAGGCCTGGCGGTCGTCGGCAAACGCGTTGGCGGTCATGGCCACCACCCACGGTTGCTGGGTCAACGGCATCTGGCGCAATTGGTAAGTGGCCTGTAAACCGTCCATTTTGGGCATTTGCATGTCCATCAACACCACATCAAAGGTGCTGTGTCGCAAGTGTTCCAGCGCGGCCAAGCCATCTGCCGCCACGGCCACTTTGGTATGGCCCAGCGCCTTGAGTTGGGCCACCGCCAAACGTTGATTCACGGGGTGGTCTTCCGCCAGCAAAACCCGCAAACCTGACCCATCTGTAGTTGTGGCTGTTGCAGCCTGCCCACGATCAACGGTCAAACTCTGAGGGGCCGGGGCCACTTCCACCGGCCATTCAAACAGGAAGGTGGAGCCTTTGCCGGGCGTGCTTTGCACGGCAATCCGTCCCCCCATCAATTCCAGAATTCGTTTGGTTATGACCAAACCCAATCCCGTTCCGCCGTATTTGCGGGTTGTGGAACTGTCGGCCTGCACAAACGGCTCAAAAAGCTTTTCTTGCACCGAGGGCGGCATGCCAATGCCGCTGTCTTGAACCTCGCCACGCAGCAAATACCGCTGCCCGGGAACAAACGACAGTCGCGCAACTACTTTGCCGCGCTCGGTGAACTTGAGCGCATTGCTCAACAAGTTGATCCAGATTTGCCGCAAACGAACACTGTCACCCCAAACCGACTGGGGCAAGTCGGCAGCCACATGCACATCCAAGTCCAAGCCTTTGCTGCGGGCCTGCGGCTGCAACAAATCCACGGCATCGTGCAGCACCTGGACCACTGACACTGCCGTGCGCTCCAAATGCAATTGGCCCGCCTCGATTTTGGAGAAATCCAAGATCTCATTCAACAACACCAGCAGGCTTTGCCCGGATGACTGTATGGTTTGAACAGACCGGGCTTGCTCGGGCGTGAGCGTGGTGTGCAACAGCAACTCACTCAAACCCAACACCCCGTTCATGGGTGTTCGCAGCTCGTGACTCATGGTTGCCAAAAACCGGCTTTTTGCAAGGGTGGCGGCCTCGGCCTTGGCCACGGTGGCTTGCAATTCAGCGGTCCGCTCAGCCACCTGTTCTTCCAACAGAGCCGCTTGAGCCACCAATTTTTGGTTGGCCTGGGAAAGGTCCAGGCTTTTCTCTTCCAGCAATTTTTCTGCGGCCTTGCGAGCTGCCCTTTCCCGAACCAGACGGGCCTGGAAACGGTCTAAATCACTGGGGGAACTGCTCATCAACGGGGCAGATCAAGCAGCAGGAGCCACAAAAAAGCGCACTGTGCCATCGGGCAAGGCTTCCCGAGCCACGTTTAACCCGCCCCCCCAGTGCGCCACAGCGCCTTCTATCAACCCCAAGGCCAAATCCTCGAAATGCCGCGGTGACAAATAAAGCATTTCCAGGCCATTACCCACCCGACGGCACTGGAATTTTGGCAATTGCGCATCTGGGTAGAGCTTGATCACTTCTGCGTGGATGATGTCTTCGATCCCCGACAGAAAGGTCAACGCGTTGGGAACACCCGCAAAAAACCCAGGGTACAGAGCGTGAAAACGACCAAACATGTAACGACCAAAAGTGGCCACAAGGTCGGGCACAGGCACATGGGTTTTTTCGGAGAGCGCAACCACCATGCGGACCAATTCGCCGTGGTCGTAGGTGCCCACCGAGGTGTAAGCCCCGCCGTTGGGCAGGTCTGCTGCTTCAATGATGTCGTCCAGCACATCGGCAGAAAAGGCGCCCTCCACCATTTCCATGAACTCGGTAAAAACAATGCCTTTCATGCTGTGACCTCAGGGTTGTGTTGAACCGCGTTAAATGTGTCAATACTAGCAGAAGTTACAAAAATTTCAGTGTGCTTGTTCCCAATTAAGGCCCACGCCCACCTCGGCCAACAAAGGCACTTTCAGTTTTGCCACTGAAGCCATGATACGGGGAATGGCGGTTTTGAGCCACTCGAGTTCACCCTCGGGCACCTCGAACACCAGTTCATCGTGCACTTGCATGATGATTTTGGTTTGCAAGTTTTGCTCATCGATGGCGCGCTGTGCAGCCACCATGCTCATTTTAATCAAATCAGCGGCTGTGCCCTGCATGGGTGCATTGATGGCCGCACGTTCAGCTCCCGCTCGGCGAGGGCCGTTGGGGCTGTTGATCTCAGGGAGGTACAAACGTCGGCCAAACACGGTTTCCACATAGCCCTGTGATTTGGCTTGTGCTTTGGTGGCATCCATGTAATGCCGAACCCCGGCAAAACGCTGAAAGTAGCGGTCGATGTAATTTTTAGCCGCGGTGTTGTCTATGCCCAGGGCCTTGGCCAAGCCAAAGCCGCTCATACCGTAAATCAGCCCAAAGTTGATGACTTTGGCGTACCGGCGCTGTTCGCTGCTCACCTCATTGAGCGCCAACCCAAACACCTCGGCGGCGGTGGCGCGGTGCACGTCTTGGCCTTCGGCAAAAGCCTTGAGCAAGGCAGCATCATCGCTCAAGTGGGCCATGATGCGCAGTTCAATTTGCGAGTAGTCGGCGCTGGCTATCAAGCGCCCTGGCGGTGCCACAAAGGCCTCGCGCACTCGGCGGCCTTCGGCTGTGCGGACGGGGATGTTCTGGAGGTTGGGGTCATTGCTGCTGAGCCGTCCTGTCACGGCCACCGCCTGGGCGTAATGGGTGTGCACGCGCCCGGTGTCGGGGTGCGCCATGGCAGCCAGCTTGTCGGTGTAAGTGCCTTTGAGTTTGCTCAGAGAACGGTGCTCCAAAATCTTGGCGGGAAGTGGGTAGTCTTCGGCCAATTTTTCCAGCACTTCTTCGTCTGTGCTGCGCGCACCAGTGGCTGTTTTTTTGATAACAGGCAAGCCCAGTTTATCGAAGAAGATTTCGCCCAACTGTTTGGGTGAGGCCAAATTGAACGGCTGTCCAGCAATAAGGTAAGCGTCTTGTTCCAGCTGCAAAATCCGCTGCCCAAGCTCGTGGCTTTGGCGCGCCAAAGTGGGGGCGTCAATCAACACGCCATTGCGCTCAATGCGGTACAACGCTTCGCTGCTGGCCATTTCAAGCGCATAAATCGCTTGCAGTTGGGTGTCGGCCAGCAAGCGGGGCCACAGCGCCAAGTGCACGTCCAGGGTCAGGTCGCTGTCCTCGCAGGCGTACTGGGAGGCGCGTGGCACATCCACCTGCGTGAAAGGAATTTGGTGCCCGCCTTTGCCGCAGAGGTCCTCGTAACTCAGGCCTTTACGGCCCAGGAGGCGTTCGGCCAGGCTCTCCAAGCTGTGGGGTTAATGCACCTCCAGGACGTAGCTTTGCAACATTGTGTCGTGCGCGTAGCCCTGCACCTCAATGCCGTAGTTGGCCAGCACGTGGCGGTCGTACTTGATGTGTTGGCCCAATTTTTTGGCGGCGGGGTCTTCGAGCCAGGGTTTCAGGCGGGCAAGCACTTCCTCTCGTGGCAATTGCTCAGGTGCGTCGGGGCCGCAGTGGGCCAAGGGAATGTATGCCGACTCCCCCACCTCCACGCTGAATGACAAACCCACCACCTCGGCCCGCATCGCATCCAACGAAGTGGTTTCGGTGTCAAACGCCACCAGTTCTGCCGCCTGCAGCTTGGCCAGCCAGCGTTCAAACTGCGGCCAGGTGAGCACTGTTTCGTAATGAACCGCGCGATCCACCGGTGCTGGCGGGGTTTCGCTGAACAAATCGGAGGTGTGTGGCGGCTGCACAGCCACAGTGTTTTGCTCCAGCGACTTGACCAGGCCTTTGAACCCAAAGCGCTCGTAAAAGGCCTTGAGCTGGGCGGTGTCGCGGGCCTGGATGGCCAATTCATCCAACGCGGGCAGCCGCGGCAGGTAAGCGGCCAAATCACAATCGGTTTTGATGGTGACCAAGGTCCGCCCCGTGGGCAACCAGTCCAGGGCTTTTCTCAGGTTTTCGCCCGCAACACCTTTGATTTGATCGACATGGGCCAACAAACCGTTCAAGGAACCATATTCCAGCAGCCATTTTGCGGCTGTTTTGGGGCCGACTTTCTCAACCCCAGGCACGTTGTCCACGGTGTCGCCCACCAAGGTCTGGTAATCCACCATCAAACTGGGCGGCACACCAAATTCGGCAGTCACTCCCGCCACATCACGCACTTTGCCGTTCATGGTGTCGATGATGGTGATGTGGTCATTGACCAACTGGCTCAAGTCTTTGTCACCACTTGAAACCACCACCCGCACCCCTTGGGAAGCGGCTGTGGCTGCCAAGGTGCCAATCACGTCATCAGCCTCCACCCCTGGTACTGCCAACACCGGCCAGCCCAGCAGGCGCACCACCTCGTGTATCGGGTCAATTTGGGCCCGCAAGTCATCTGGCATGGGGCTGCGGTGGGCTTTGTACTCTGGGTAGAGTTCATCGCGGAAGGTGGGGCCAGAGGCATCAAACACGCAAGCCACGTATTCGCCCGGTTGCTCTTTTTGCAGGGCCTGCATCATGTTGATCATTCCGCGTATGGCCCCCGTGGCAGGGCTGGCGGGGTCGCCGGGTACGGCCCGCAAATCAGGCATGGCGTGAAATGCACGGTACAGGTAGCTGGAACCGTCTACCAGCACCAAGGTTTTTTGGGGTTCAATCATTCACACATTTTCCAGCAGATTGGCGGCGGCGCAACGCCATTGCCTACAATCGGGGCATGCAAACCACCGCCCACGCCCGCTTGAAACCAGCTTTGTTGCCCAGGGCATTTGCAATTGCCTTGGCCGCTTCGGGGTTGGGGCTTTGTTTTTGCGCGGTCGCTCAAACTGCGCCGCTTCCAGAATCGCCCCCTTCGGGCGCGCCCAAGGGCATTGAGCAACTCACAGAACTCCTGCTGCACGAAGACGCCAGCACCCGCATTGAAGAGTTGCGCATAGGCGGGCAAACCCGCCGCATTGAGGTCAATACCAAAGGGGCGCTGCCGGTGTACTTGGTCCAGCCCCAGCACGCCAACCAACCCGGTGCTGACAACGGCGGCTCGGCAGGCAAAAGTGCCTGGCGTTTGTTTTCTTTTTGATGCATTGATCGACCGCCGAGCGACGAGCGGGCAGAGTTAACCCATCCCATGGCCGTATTCACAGAAGTCTCCCCTCAGGAAGCCGCTGCATTGCTAGAAGAATTGCAGCTGGGTCAAATCACCCACATGACGGGTTGTGCCGGTGGCATTGAAAACACCAATTACTTCGTCACCACCGAACTTGACGGTGAGAAGCTGGAACACGTGCTAACGCTGTTTGAACGCCTGACCTTTGAGCAGCTGCCGTTTTACTTGCACCTGATGAAGCACTTGGCCAGCAAAGGCGTGCCTGTGCCCGACCCAGCGGCCAATCGCCGGGGCGAAATCCTGCACAAGCTCAAAGGCAAGCCCGCTGCTGTGGTGAACAAGCTGCGGGGCAAAAGCGAGTTGGCCCCCAGCGCTGACCACTGCGCGCAGGTGGGCGCCATGCTGGCGCGCATGCACCTTGCCGGGCAAGACTACCCGCGCCAGCAACCCAATTTGCGCGGCCTGCCCTGGTGGAACCAGACCGTGCCCGTGGTGTTGCCCCATCTGGAACCCGCACAAGCCCAGCTGCTGACCAGCGAACTGGCTTACCAGAACCACGTGGCAGCCAGCCCGGCCTACCAAGGCCTGCCCCGAGGACCGGTGCATGCCGACCTGTTCCGTGACAACGTGATGTTTGACAACGGGCAGCTCAGTGGGTTTTTCGATTTCTACTTTGCTGGCTGCGACACTTTTGCATTCGATTTGGCGGTTTGCCTGAACGACTGGTGCATCAACCTCGCCACCGGCGAACCAGACGCACACCGCGCCAAAGCCATGACGGCGGCTTACGAAACAGTGCGACCGCTCACTGCTGCTGAACGCGAGCTGTTGCCCGCCATGTTGCGTGCAGGTGCTTTGCGGTTTTGGTTGTCGCGGCTCTGGGACTGGCATTTGCCGCGAGAAGCCAGCATGCTCAAGCCTCACGACCCCACCCATTTTGAACGCGTGCTGCGCGCACGTCTGCAACAACTGTGAAACTTCAACAAGTTCCCGCCCGTCAGGGTTTGGCCTGGATGCGATCGGGCATTCGCACCTTCATGCGCCAACCATTGGCCATGGCCGGTTTGTTTTTCCTGTTCATGATGCTGGTGTCGCTGCTTTCGGCGGTGCCTGTGGTGGGCACCCTGGCTGCACTGGCCTTGTTGCCCGCAGCCACTTTGGGCTTGATGAGCGCAACCCACGAGGCAGACTCGGGCCGCTTTCCCATGCCGGTGGTGTTGGCCAGCGCCTTCCGGGCTGGCAAAGACCGCGCCTTGGCCATGCTGCAGTTGGGTGCCATGTACGCCGTGGGCTTTTTGGCGGTCATGGGCCTGACCGCGCTGGTTGACGGCGGGGAATTTGCTCAGCTCTACCTGGGGGGCGAGCCGCCGGATACCACCACGGTGATGGGCGATGAATTCCAGGCCGCCACGGTTTTGGGCATGGTGTTGTACCTGCCCCTGTCCATGCTGTTTTGGCACGCACCGGCATTGGTTCACTGGCACGGTGTCAGCCCGGTCAAAAGCCTGTTTTTCAGCTTTGTGGCCTGCTGGCGCAACAAATCGGCGCTGGCGTTTTACATGGTGGGCTGGTTGGCATTCTTTGTTTTTGCCGGCATATTGGTGGCCATGCTGGGCGGGCTGCTGGGTGGCGGCAGTTGGTTGCCCACCCTGATGTACCCAGTCGTGCTGCTGGTGGCGTCGATGTTTTTTACCTCGTTTTACTACACCTACCGCGACAGTTTTATAGCGGATTGAAGTGCTGCGCGCACTTTGCTTGCGCGCTCAAACCGGGGTCAGTTTGGCAATGCTCAAAGCGAGCCATTTGGTGCCGTGCCTGGGGAAACTGATTTGCGCTCGGGCATCGTCGCCTTGGCCCTCTACGGTCAGCACCTTTCCCTCGCCAAATTTGTTGTGAAACACTTGCATGCCAGCGCGTATGCCATGTGCGGGTGATGCTTTTTGCGCAGGAACCGCACCCGAGCCAGAGGACGGCGAGTCTTTGCCCGCGTAAGGCGGAGTCAGGCCACTGCGACCCCAGGCCGGCTGCTGCCCCCCACTGCCCCACCCCGCAGGTGCCGGCTTGCCGCCAGATGCGCCCACGCCTGCACCCCAACCCGGCTGTTTGGGCGTCAGCCATTTCAGGCAGTGCTCAGGCAATTCGTCAAAAAAGCGGCTGCGCATGTTGTACCGGGTTTGACCATGCAGCATTCGGGTTTGGGCGTGGCTCAAATACAAGCGTTTGCGCGCACGGGTGATGGCCACATACATCAAACGGCGCTCTTCCTCCAAACCTTCGCGGTCGCTCAGGCTGTTTTCGTGTGGAAACAGCCCCTCCTCCAACCCGGTGATAAAAACGGCGTCAAATTCCAGACCCTTGGCGGCGTGTACCGTCATCAACTGCACCGCATCTTGCCCCGCTTGCGCCTGGTTGTCACCCGACTCCAGGGCGGCGTGCGTCAAAAATGCCACCAATGGGCTCAGTGTTTCGCCGGTTTCAAGCAAGGGCCCGTTCTCCAGCGGCATGGTGGGGTCCAGGCCTTGGCTCACCGGCGACTGGCTCAAACCCGCGGTTTCATCGAGGGGCAGCGCCACGGCATCGCGGCCAAACCCTTCTTGCATCACAAAGCTCTCGGCCGCGTTCACCAGCTCTTCCAGATTTTCCACCCGGTCGGCGCCGTCGCGGTCGGCACGGTAGTGCTCCAACAACCCGCTGTGCTGCAACACCAGCTGAATGATTTCACGCAAATTGGACCCTTCGGTTTGCTCGCGCACCACGTCCAGTTTGGCCAAGAAGGCGTTCAAATTGGCACCGGCTTTGCCACCGATGGTGCTGACCGCATCGTGCAAGGAACAACCGGCGGCCCGTGCAGCGTCTTGCAGCTGTTCCAAGGTGCGCGCACCTATGCCGCGCGGCGGAAAGTTCACCACGCGCAGAAAGCTGGTGTCATCGTTGGGGTTGTCCAACAACCGCAGGTAGGCCAGGGCGTGTTTGATTTCGGCCCGCTCAAAAAACCGCAAACCGCCGTACACCCGGTAGGGCACACCCGCGTTGAACAAAGCGCTTTCCACCACCCGGCTTTGGGCATTGCTGCGGTACAGCACGGCAATTTCCTGCCGCGCCATGCCGTCGGCTTTGACCAATTGCCGCATTTCATCCACCAGCCATTTGGATTCTTCAAAATCGCTGGGGGCCTCGTACACCCGCACCGGCTCGCCCGCCCCTTGGTCGGTGCGCAGGTTTTTGCCCAAGCGGGAGCTGTTGTGGTCAATCAGGTGGTTCGCAGCTTCCAAAATATTGGCATGGCTGCGGTAGTTCTGCTCCAGCTTGATCTGGTGCTGAACCGCAAATTCGCGCACAAAGTCGGCCATATTGCCGACCCGTGCCCCGCGAAAAGCGTAAATGCTCTGGTCGTCGTCGCCCACGGCCAGCACGGCGCAGGGCCCGGGCAAAAAGCGGCCATGGGCCTCGTGGCCCACCAGTTGTTTGAGCCAGGCGTATTGCAATTTGTTGGTGTCCTGGAACTCGTCCACCAACAGGTGCTTGAAGCGGCGCTGGTAGTGTTCTCGTATGGGGTCGTTGTCGCGCAGCAATTCAAAGCTGCGCAACATCAATTCACCAAAATCCACCACACCTTCACGCTGGCACTGATCTTCGTACAGCTGGTAAATTTCAATGCGTTTGCGGGCATCTTCATCGCGCGCGGTCATTTGGTAGGGGCGCTGGCCGTCCTCTTTGCACCCGGCAATAAACCACTGCAGCTCTTTGGGTTTGAAACGTTCTTCGTCGATGTTGAACTGTTTGACCAGGCGTTTGATGGCGCTGAGCTGGTCTTGCGTGTCCAAAATTTGAAACGCCTGCGGCAAGTTGGCTTGTTTCCAGTGCGCCCGCAGCAAGCGGTTGCACAGGCCGTGGAAGGTGCCAATCCACATGCCGCGCACGTTCACAGGGAGCATCGCCTGCAGGCGGGTCAGCATTTCTTTGGCGGCCTTGTTGGTGAAGGTCACGGCCATCACCCCACCGGGCGTCACCTGCCCGGTGCTCAGCAGCCAGGCAATGCGGGTGGTCAACACCCGCGTTTTGCCCGAGCCCGCGCCCGCCAAAATCAGGGCATGCTCCGGCGGCAGCGTCACTGCGGCCAGCTGTTCGGGGTTGAGCGATTGCAACAAGGGCGAAGCAGACGAGTCGCCCACCAAGGGCCGCGAAGGTTCAGAAAACATCCGGCGATTGTAGGAGTCCGGCGTTGTGCAGGTTCAGGGTTGCACGGTCACCACCGGCGGGCGCATCACCAGCTCCACACGGCGGTTGGTGGCGCGCCCCTCTGGGTTGGCGTTGCTGGCCACGGGCCGGGTTTCGGCGTAGCCACTGGCACTCAAGCGGGTGGGGTTGATGCCACGGCTTTGCAAATGTCGCACCACCGCCCCCGCCCTGGCCGCCGCCAACTCCCAGTTGGACGGGTACCGCGCTGTACTGATCGGCGCGTTGTCGGTGTGGCCTTCCACCGCAATGCTGTAAGTGGGCGCCTTGTTGAACACGGGCAACAAACGGTCAATCACATCCCCGGCGTCTGGGCCAAGTTGTGCTTCCCCGGGCGGGAACAAAATCTCGCTGCTGATTCGAAAATTGATGCCGCTTTGGGACGACACCACCTCAATGCCGGGGCCGAGTTGCTCAAGCGGCAAACCTTCCAAAGGGTCTGCGCCGTCGTTGGGGTTGTTTGGGGGTTTTTGGGCAACACCGCCACCGGTCGCCTGAATGGACAGCACCGTGCCACCGTCGGGTCGGGTGGTTTCGGCTTTTTTGTTGTCTGGGTTCATGGGCTTGGAAAATGCCAACATCACCACCATCATCACCAGCAACAGGGTGATGACGTCGAGGTAGGTCAGCAGCCAGCCCTCCTCCTCTGGCTCTTTGGCGGACTCCAAATGCCAACTTGCAAAGCTGCCTGCGTGGGTGGTGCGGCGCTGCCGTTGCTGGCCCCCAAGTGGCGCGCTTTGAAAACGCCCCGAGGCTCCAGCCGCAGGCGTTGCACCCGCAGCTCGCGGACTGGGGGTGGTGCCTTGGGGAAATATCGGCTCACTCACGGTGTTTGTGGTTGTGTTTCAGGCTTTGGGTTTGTCGCTGAGCACCGGTTTGTGCTCCGGTCTTCCGTCAAAAATCTCGTCCTCAAAATGCGCCACAAAAGACTTGAGGGTTTCGCGCATCAAGGCAGGGCTGCGTCGCGCGCACATCATGGATATCCCCTGCAGCACCATGTTCATCAGCACCAGGCGCTCTTCGGTACGGCGCTCGAGCTTCACGGCCACCGGTTTGAACACCAGGTTGGCCAACAAAATCCCGTAAAAGGTGGTCATCAGGGCAATGGCAAGTTGCTTGCCAATTTGGGCCATATCGCCACCGCCCAGGGTGTACATCATGTTCACAAGCCCCACCAGAGTGCCGATCATGCCAAAAGCCGGTGCAAACGAGGCCATCACCCGGAACAGCTGCGCTTCGGCCGCTTCTTTGGCGCGCAGGCGCGAAATGCGCCACTGCAGCAAATCCAAAATATCTTCCTCTGGCGTGTTGTCAATCACCAGTTGCACACCCGTTCGCAAAAACGGGTTGGTTACCCGGGTCAGTGCTTTTTCGACGGCGCGAGGGTCGTCATGCATCCACAACTTGGAGATGGCCACCAGTTCATTGATGTCATTCTGGGTGTAGAGGCGCTCGTTGCGCATCACCGTGGCCATCAGGCCAAACACGCGAAACACCTCCTTGAGCGGGTAGCTCAAAAAAGTGGCCGCCATGGTGCCCCCCAGCACAATGCCCAGGCTCGGCCAATCGAAATAAAGACTGGCGTCGTCGGCTGCAAAAAACAGCACCACACCCAGCAGCAAAACGCTGGTGACCATTCCAATCAAGGTGGACGGGTTCATGCGCACGAAAACTCCTTTGTTTGGGTCAGCAAATCTCCGCGCAACCCAACTGTCATTTTGCTATAGGCGTAGAATCAATCACCGGGCCCAAGTTTCTTGGGTCCGGTTTTTTCATGACCGGACCCAAGCCAAGCGCTCACACCTATTGTGATTGGTTGAACTGTAACGGGGTCATCTCATGGAAATTTTTGATTACGACAATATTCTTTTGCTGCCACGCAAGTGCCGCGTGAACAGCCGCGCCGAATGCGACACAGGCGTTCAGCTCGGGCCGCGCCGCTTTCGCATGCCGACCGTGCCGGCCAACATGAAAACCGTGGTGGACGAAACCATTTGCGTCTGGCTCGCAACGCACGGTTATTTTTACGTGATGCACCGTTTCGATTTGGACAACGTTGCTTTCGTCAAACGCATGCACGGCTTGGGTTTGTATTCTTCAATCTCGCTGGGGGTAAAACAGCCCGACTACGACACGGTGAACCGCCTTTTGGCCGAAGGCCTGAGCCCTGATTACATCACCATCGATATTGCCCACGGCCACTCGGACAGCGTGAAGCAAATGGTGGGACACCTCAAAGAAAAACTGCCAAATGCGTTTGTGATTGCAGGCAACGTGGGCACGCCCGAGGCCGTGATCGACCTGGAGAACTGGGGCGCTGATGCCACCAAAGTGGGCATAGGCCCAGGCAAAGTGTGCATCACCAAACTCAAAACCGGCTTTGGCACGGGTGGCTGGCAGCTGTCGGCGCTCAAGTGGTGCGCGCGCGTGGCGACCAAACCCATCATCGCCGATGGCGGCATCCGCAACCACGGCGACATTGCCAAAAGCATACGGTTTGGCGCCACCATGATCATGGTGGGTTCCTTGTTTGCCGGGCACGAAGAATCCCCTGGCCAAACCGTGGAGGTGGACGGCCAACGCTACAAGGAATACTACGGCTCGGCGTCTGACTTCAACAAGGGAGAGTACCGCCATGTGGAGGGCAAGCGAATTTTGGAGCCCATCAAAGGCCCTTTGGCTGGCACCTTGACTGAAATGGAGCAAGACCTGCAGAGCTCAATTTCCTATGCCGGCGGTCAAAAATTGATGGACATACGCAAGGTCAACTACGTGATATTGGGCGGCGACAACGCCGGTGAGCACCTGTTGATGTAAGACCACTCAAGCCCACAACCACTTGCTGACACACTGGTGGAGCCCGGATTGGGGCTGCACCAGTGCATCCAGCACGCTGAAGTGGTTCGCTTGCGCCACCGATTCGCAAACCGGCACATGTTGTGGGCCCCAGGCATCCAACATCAAGCGGTTTTGCGCCCAAAATGCCTCGCTCTCGGCGCCGCCCACCCAACAAGCCAGTTGCGCTTGCGGCGGTGGGGGCTGCCGGCAGGGGCTGACCCGGGCCACCTCTTCTTCGGTGAGTTGCAGCACCGGTTGCA